>JAUPMC010000170.1 GCA_030836605.1 Thermoplasmatota archaeon
CAAGTGCGGCTGCGACTTCTCGGACCCGTCCTTGGAGATATCCGAGTCCGCGGAGCCCTCGCAGAAACCCGTGGTCGCGGCGGCCATGTTCGCCGGGGCCGGCGTGCTCGACCTCTTCGGCGCTTTCATGCTGCTCACCTATGACGGGTACGTCCCGGAGTACGGGGTGGACGTCAGCGGGGTACTGGAGATGTGCGGCGCCCTCGCGTTCATCTTCGGCTGCTGCGCACTGGCGGCGGCGTTCATGTCCTATCGGAGGGAGAGGTTCTCCCTGACGCTGGTGGCCGGCACCCTCGGGATGCTCGGCGTGGGCCCGTTCTACATCGGCTCGGTCCTGGCGCTCGTCGGGATCATCATCGTGGCCATGGCCAGGAACGAGTTCTCGGACTAGGGCTCGCGCTGATCAGTAAAGGGAAATTATAAGGAAGGAACGCAGCAGTTCGCATGTGCAGCACGTATAACGGCTGAGCCGATATCGCTAGGCCAACATGTTGTTTAGCGGCTACAACTTTTAGTAGCTGCGGGCTGAATGCCTCGGCGAACCTTGGCACTTACACCCCAGCTCTATCAACGCCATCATGTAATGGCGGTTGTAAGGTGCCTCGTTTTCGGGGCGGCTTCAAGCTTAGATGCTTTCAGCTTTTATCCGCTATCGCGTGGCTGCTCAGCATTGCCTTGCCAGACAACTGATAGACTAGAGGCGACGAATCCTCGTTCCTCTCGTACTAAAGGATCCTTCCCGTCAGGCACCAAAACGCTTCCAGCAAAAAGCAACAAACCTGTCTCACGACGGTCTGAACCCAGTTCACGATCCCTTTTAATGGGCGAACAACCCCACCCTTGGCAGCTGCTGCACCACCAGGATAGGAAGAACCGACGGCGAAGTAGCAAGCCTCCAGGTCGATATGAACTCTTGCTGGAGACGACTCAGTTATCCCCGGGGTAACTTCTCTGTAATCACTGACCCCCATTTGTGAGGTACAGTGGTTCGCTAGGCCCTGATTTCTCATCGTGGTTCCTTATTGGGCGGAACCACGTCAAGCCGGCTTTTGCCCTTGCACTCTTCGGTAGATTTCTGACCTACCTGAGCCGACCTTAGGGCGCCCTTGTTACCTTTTTGAGGGCGTGGCGCCCCACCCAAACTGCCTACCTACCGGTGTCCATCCGAAGATGTAAGTGATACGAGTTCAAAAGGGCGGTGTTTCATCGTCGACTCGGAACTGGCCTAGCGGCCAGCCCTGGTAACGTCTCCCGCCTACGCTACACATTCGAGCTCATATCACAACGACAGGTTGCAGTAAAGCTCCACGGGGTCTTCGCTTTCAGCTGGAAGTTGACGGACTGTGCGCCGTCATGTAGGTTTCACCGGCTTCGACGCGGGGACAGTAGAGCTCTCGTTGGGCCTTCATGCAAGTCGCCAATTAAGCGACAAGGTATTACGCTACCTTAAGAGGGTCATAGTTACCCCCGCCGTTTAACGGTCCTTCGTTCCCTTGTAAGGGAGTTTCAGATACCGTCACTGGGCAGGATTCAGCGGCAATACGCATCCTTTCGGACTAGCTGCCACCTTTGTTTTGGTTAAACAGTCGGGGCTCCCTTGTCACTGCGACCAGCTCATCACTGAGCTGGCACCGCTTCTCCCTAAGTTACGCGGCTAATTTGCCGAGTTCCCTCGCGTCAATTAACGCCGACAGGCCTTGGACTTCTCATCCAGGGGCACCTGTGTCGGATCTTGGTACGATCGTTCCAGTTGTTTAGCACATCCTTTTTCACGGGCACCAGGGATAGGCTGAAGGGGGCCTTCGCCCCCCTACTCGTGATTTCACCCGGTTCTCGCCATTACGGCTCTTCCCAGGTTTATACACTTGAACAGATTGGCGCTCCTGTTCAGCATACCCCGATACGTCAGGATGTGCGCAGAGACTGGCACGGTGCAGGAATATTAACCTGCTTTCCCTTTCGACGTTCTCGATTAAGGAACGCCTTAGGATCGACTAACCCTCGACTGACGAACATTGTCGAGGAACCCTTGCCCCTACGGCCGAGCGGATTCTCACCGCTCTTTGCTGCTACTCCCACCAGGATCCTCATTCGAACGCGGTCCATTCGATCTCACGACCGAACTTCTACCCACGCACGACGCCCCCCTACCAGGTCACCTTTCGGTGCTCTCAAGTATCGGTAGCTGACTTAGCCCCGTCCATTTTCAGGGCCCTTAATCTTGACCGGTGAGCTGTTACGCTATCTTTAAATGGTGGCTGCTTCTAAGCCCACATCCCGGTTGTCTCTGACTAAGGACTCCTTTTGCCCGTTCACACTTAGTCAACATTTAGGGACCTTAACTTGAGGCTGGGTTGTTCCCCTTTTGCGTATGGAGCTTACCCCTCATACGCTCACTCCCAGAGTCTTAAGCGACGACAGGTTCGGAGTTTGGCAGGGCACCGAGGGATTTCTCCCCCTAAATGCCCAATCGGTCGCTCTACCCCATCGTCCACCTCGTCCGAGATCTACCTGCGAGTAGTTTCGGGGGGGACCAGCTATATCCAGTTTAGATTGGCCTTTCACCCCTAGACGCAGATCATCCCAGTGATTTGCACCTCAACACGGGTTCGGTCCTCCACCCAGGTTTCCCTGGGCTTCAACCTATCCACGCCTAGATCAACTGGCTTCGGGTCTCTCACCGATGACTCCGGGCGAGCCCACCCCGTCCCTCACCCTTGCGGGTTGCGGACTTGTCGGTTTCCCTCCGGCTCCTTGGTTACCCAATTAGCCTCGCCATCGATTTGAACTCCCTGGCCCGTTATTCAAAACGGATAATACGACGTCGGTCCACTCTTTCGAGTTTCTTCCCTTGCACGCCGTATATTACTGTCACCATCTGGTTTCAGGCTCTTTGCACCTCCCGCTAAGGGTACTTTTCAGCTTTCGCTCACGCTACTACTGCACTATCGGTCTCGGGTCGTATTTAGGGTTGGAAGCAAATGGCTCCCAGATTCACGCGCGATATCCAACGCGCGCTACTCAAGATCCTCCGAATCATCTTTCCCGCTTACCCCTACAGGGCTGTCACCCTCTTTGGCGCCCCATTCCAGGGGACTTCGGGTTTGCAGGTTAAGATGTACCAGAGTCTACAACACCACATCTCCGGCCCATTTCTGGGCAGGATTCAGTTTGCCCTGTGCCGCGTTCGATCGCCTTTACTGACGGCATCTCTATTGATTTCTTTTCCTCGGGGTACTAAGATGCTTCAATCCCCCCGGTTCCCTATCCTCACGGATTGCTCCGAAGAGCAGGAAGTCCCATTAGGTTATCACCGGATCAAAAGCTCCTTGCGCTTACCCGGTGCATATCGCAGCTTGGCACGACCTTCTTCGGCGCCCGAACCGAGCCATTCCCCAGACGGTTTACTTAGCCGCTAGCATGTCGGCTCAGCACACGTCCGTGCTGCACATGATCGGTATTCACAAGAGCCCGCAGGTCCTTCCCGCCCGCTGCCCCTCTACCATCTTCCCCGGTCAGTCGATGCCCGGGTGCACGATCCCGTCCCACTACAACAGGGGTCGATCCCTTGTTCAGGAATCGCCCTGCCAATGGGCTGGGAATCCCGCTATGTATGGTCATGTATAAAAGCGTTGCCGTCTATGTCGCGAACACCAGCGGTTCCAGTGGAGATGCCAGACGCGCGTGTGCCGCGAAGGGACCGGCGGACCGAAATCTTGATTTGCGATGTGTCTCATAGTGACATCTGGATGGGTGAGAATATTGTCTTCTGAACCGCCTCCACCGCCGGACGCCGCCAAGGCCCCGGAGCCGGCCCCCGCGCCCGCTCCCGTCGACGAGAAGCCATTGGAGCCGGGCGAGGAATGGATCGAGGAGTACGAGCCCGAGAAGAAGAAGGCCCCTAAGAAGAGCAGGCGCGGCCTGTTCTGGGGCGTCGTGGCCGTGGTCGTGATAGTCGCGCTGGTCCTCTGGACCCTTCTGAGCCCTCAGACGCTGCCCGTGGCCGGGGACACGTACATCGGCTCGGACGCCTACGCGAACCTCGGCTCCTACGCGGGCGTCCTCGACATATGGTGGCTGTTCAACATCGTGCATGTGGCGAACACGACCTGGGGCGTCTCCGTCAGCGGCGACCAGAACGTGTCCGCGGGCCAACCCGCGACCTTCCAGGTCCTCGTCACGAAGGTGTCCGAGGACATGAAGAACCCGTGGTTCGTCGGGACTTCCGTGTCGCTGAAGACGGTCGACCTCTATACCGAGGGCGGGGAGCTCCTGGGGTCCATGGTGTCTGAGTCGAGCGAGCCCTTCGGCCCTATGGCGGTGGTCGAGGCGACCTTCGACTCCCCAGGGGAGTACGATTGCGAGGTGTACGTCGAGATGACCGTGTACGGCAAGATGGTCGTGGGGTACCTCCCCGTCAAGGTCCTGACGATCAAGGCGGACCTGGGCGTGCCGATCATCGTGTCGTGAGGGCGAGTAGGACGTCCATCGGCGCCGCCACTAAGCCACTAATAGAGAATATATAGCTACACGCGCATGGCGCGGGACGCATGGTGCTGGACCTCATACTGATCAGGCATGGCGAGACCGACTGGAACAAGGACAAGGTGTTCCGGGGCCAGATGGACATGCGCTTGAACGCCACGGGCATAGCCCAGGCGGACGCGACCGGCGAGGCCCTGAAGGGCGTCGTGTTCGACGCGATATACTCCAGCCCCTTGAAGCGCTCCTTGGTCACGGCCCGCAGGATCGCGAAGCCACACGAGATAGAGGTCAGGGTCGACGAGGGGCTGACCGACATGTTCTTCGGGTCATGGCAGGGCCTGACAGAGGCACAGGTCGGGGAGCGGTGCGGCCCGATGCTGCGCAAGTGGCGGGAGAGCCCTGCCAGGTTCAAGCCCCCGGGCGGCGAGAGCGTCAAGAAGGCCTGGAAGAGGGTCAACAGCCAGCTGAGGGAGATCATATTCACGTACGGAACGGGCACGGTCGTCGTGGTGACCCACAGGGTCCCCCTGAAGATGATGACCGCGTACCTGCTGAAGCAGAAGAGGGGTTACATCCACGAGGTGAGGCACGACCCTTGCGCCATCTCGGAGTTCAAGATCCACGCCAAGGACCAGTTCGAGGTGGTGCGGCTGAACGACTCGAGCCACCTGAAGCAGCTCGGCCTGCCGCGACCGGATGATTTCTAGGGCGTCACAGGGCCTCTTCGAGGTCGTCGAGGCTCCTTATGCGGACCAAGCCGCAGTCGGGGAACGTGTCCCGTCGGTCCACCAGGACCCCCCTGAGGCCTGCCCCGGCCGCTCCCGCGATGTCCGTCGCGGGCTTGTCCCCGAGGAACAAGGTCCTTGAAGGGCTCGAGCCAGCGCGCTCGAGGGCGATCTTGAATATCCTCGGGTCCGGTTTGCGGACGCCGACCTCCTCCGATATCACAACCGTGTCGAACAGCCTCTCCATGGCCAGGTGCCTGAGGACCCTCCTGGCCAGCTCGGAGGCGTTCGACACGAGGCCGGTCGTGAGCCCGAGGCCCCTCACGCGTTCGAGCGCGGGGACCGCGTCCGGGAACGGGACCCAGCTCTCGACCTTGGCGAAGGTCTCCCTGAGTCGGAGGCCCAGGGCCTCGGAGAAGGACTCCTCGTCGAGCTCGACGCCCAGCTCTCCCAGCGCCACGCCGTCGTAGCGCCTCCAGAACCCGGTTTCGTCCTTCACGTCCAGCCTGGCGAACTCATCGTCCAGCAACCTGTCCGCGCTGTTCAAGGCGTCGCGGAGCGCCGCGCCGTCGACATGGACGCCGCGGTCTGCGAGCGCCTCGGCGAACAGCTCCTCCGGGGACGGCCGCAGGTCCCACAGCACCCCGCCCGCGTCGAACAGCACGGCCTCGAGCTCGTGTCTCATCCAGTGTCCACTGCCTCTCGGCGTATGTAAGGGTGTCGGCCGGCGGGGCTCACTTGAGCAGCGCGGGCACGTCCGTGGGTATCTTGGCGACCTTGACGCCGGCGGCCTCGAGCGCCTTGATCTTGCTCTCGGCGGTCCCCCTGCCCCTGGCGATGATGGCCCCCGCGTGTCCCATGCGCTTCCCAGGGGGCGCGGTCCTCCCGGCGATGTACGCGACCACCGGCTTCGTCACGTTCGCCTTGATGAACTCCGCCGCCTCCTCCTCCGCGGTGCCCCCGATCTCGCCGACCAGGACTATCCTCTTGGTATCCGGGTCCTTCTGGAACCTCGCGAGGACGTCCACGAAGTTGGTCCCCGGGACCCTGTCCCCGCCTATGCCGACGCAGGTCGACTGTCCGATGCCGTGCTCGGTCATCGCGTTCACAATCTCGTATGTGAGCGTGCCCGACCTAGACACGACCCCGACGGTGCCTTTGGCGAATATCTTGCTGGGCAGGATGCCTATCTTGCCGACGCCCGGCGCCGCGAGCCCTGGGCAGTTCGGCCCCACGAGCGTGACGCTCCTGCTCCTGGCGACCGCGACGAAGTGTATGGCGTCGTGGACCGGGACGTGCTCCGTCACGACCACGATCGTGCCCAGGCCAGCGTCGAGGGCCTCCATGACCGCGTCCTTGGTCCCCGCCGCCGGGACGAACACGCACGACGCGTTCGCGCCGGTCCTGGCCACGGCCTCCGCGACAGTGTCGAACACCGGTATGTCGTTGACCTTTCCGCCCGCCTTCCCGGGCGTGACCCCGGCGACCACGTTCGTCCCGAAGTCCCGCATGGCCTTCGAGTGGTAGGTGCCCTGGTAGCCCGTGATCCCCTGCACGACCAGCTTCGTGTCCCTGTCTATGATGACCGTCATGTGTATCACCTCAGTGATTCCTTCGAGGCCTTCTCGGCCGCCTCGCTCAGCCCGGACGCGGGTATCATCCCCGCCTCCTTGAGCATGTCCCTGCCAAGCTCCTCGTTCACTCCCTTGATACGCGCGACGATCGGGGCCTTGGTCGGCCTCGCCTCGATCGCCTCCAAGACGCCCTTCGCGACCGTGTCGCACTTCGTGATGCCGCCGAAGATGTTGAGCAGTATGACCTTCGGGTCCGCCTCCTCCATCAGGAGCATGGCGCTCTTGACCTTCTCAGGGTCGTCCGTGCCCCCGAGGTCCAGGAACACCCCGGCCTTTCCGCCGAACATGTTCAGGCTGTCCAGGGTGGCCATGGTGAGGCCGGCGCCGTTCGCGATGACCCCAATGTTGCCGTCCAGCTGGACGAACGCTATGTCGAGGTCCTTGGCCTTCGCCTCCAGGGGCGTCAGGTCCTCCTCGAGCCCCTCGTACTCCTTGTGCCTGAAGAGCGCGTCAGAGTCTATGGTGACCTTGCCGTCCCCGGCCACGACCCGCCCGTCCTTGGTCACGACGAGGGGGTTGATCTCCGCCAGCTCGGCGTCCTCGGAGGTCATGAGCTCGCAGAGCCTCTTGACGATGTCCGCGACCTGGGCCCCCTGCTCCTTGCCCAGCTTCAGGAACCCGGCGACCTTCCTGCCGACGAAGTCCTGGTATCCTATGAGCGGGTCGACTGGCAGCATAAGGATCCTGTCCTCGGGGACGGACTCGATGTCCATTCCGCCGCTAGCGGAGGCCATCAGGAGCAGGCCGCGCTTGCTCCGGTCTATGGTGACGCCCAGGTACAGCTCCTTGGCGACCTCCAGCCGCTGCTCGAGCAGGACCAGCTTCGTCACGTATCCCCTGATGTTCAAGCCCAGGATGGCCGAGGCGGCCTTCTTTGCCTCCTCCACGGTGTCTGCGGGCTTGATGCCCCCGGCCTTGCCCCGTCCCCCGATGAGGACCTGGGCCTTCACCATCACGGGCCCGGGCAGTTTCCGTATCTCCCCTGGGGAGGACACGACGAACCCCTCGGGCACCGGTATGCCGTGCTTCTTGAACAGCTCCTTGGCCTTGTATTCGTAAAGCTTCATTCCGTCGCCTTCGGCAGTGAAGCGGGTATGAGCGTATTTAGCGGTTTTCCAGGGACAGGGGTTGATGTTCCCGGCGTGATGTCTCGATAACTTGCAGAAAGGCTTATCACGTGGCCCTCCAATCATCCAGTCCGATGCAGCGCGATGTGAAGATTGAAACTCTGATAGCGATGAGCATGGGTGTCTTCGCGGCGCTCGCCGTCACCGCGTTCCTGGTCCCCTTCGAGAACGACAACACACGCATATTCTTCGTCGCCCTCTCGGCGGTCCTGGTATCCATCAACGTGTTCGGGTTCATCATGGTCTGGCACGCGTCGCCCACGATCATAGACGAGATATTTCTCATGACGCCCGACGGCAGGCTCCTGAAGCACTACACCCGGAGGCTGAAGCCGGACCAGGACGACGATATACTCGCGGGCATGCTCACGGCGGTCCAGAACTTCATCAAGGAGAGCTTCGAGGAGGCCGGGGGCAGGCTCAAGGAGATCAGGTTCGAGAACTACGACATATTCGTGTCGCACTCCAAGAGCGTGGTCATAGCCGCCATCATATCGACCAAGAAGCCGGAGAAGCTGAGGACGCAGATGAGGCTCGTCACCGACGACATCGAGAAGCAGTACGGGCACAAGCTGTTGAACTGGAGCGGCGACAAGGCCGACCTAGTCGGCGTGGACACGCTGATGAAGAAGCTCCTGGCGGGCAAGTACAGGTGAGCCAGGGGACCGACAAGAAGCTTTTAAGCCCACCACCGCATATTGCGCTCCTGGATGGAACTCAAGGAGCTCCTGAAGAAGGTCGTCATGCTCGGCGACGGCGCCGTCGGCAAGACCTCCCTCACGGCCCGGTACGTCGTGAACAAGTTCGACGACAAGTACATCGCGACCATCGGGACGAAGGTCTCTAAGAAAGACATGCAGCTGACCAAGCCGAACCTGATCATAAACCTCAGGCTGATGATATGGGACATCCTGGGGCAGAAGGAGTACTCCAAGATCCGGACCGCCAGCCTGAGCGGGGCCCAGGGGGTCATACTCGTGGGCGACCTCACCCGCCCGGAGACGGTCAAGAGCCTCGACGCGTTCTGGATTCCGGAGATAGAGTCGGCAGTGGGCAAGATCCCGACGGTCCTCATGGGCAACAAGTACGACCTCGTGGGCAATGGCTCCGAGTCCGTCGAGGTCCTCGAGTCGATAGGGGAGTGCCGTGGGTACCCGACCTTCCTCGCCAGCGCGAAGACCGGCGAGAACGTCGAGGACGCGTTCGCCACGCTCGGGGAGATGCTCGTCGCCGACGTGGTCGCGAGCAGGCCCAAGAACGCCGAGGAGGCGCCTCAGACGCTGTCCGAGGCCGTCGACTTCATCATCCAGGACTTCTGCGCGCAGTACGGGGACCTCGAGAAGGCCATGCTCATCGTGCAGCACCAGTTCGAGGAGGCGGGCGTGGACATCCGGAAGCCGAGCAGGGAGGCGGTGCTCCAGGCGCTCGAGGGGCTCGCGAAGGCGGAGGAGCTCTCGCTCACGAAGACCGTGGCCGCGGTCAACCTCGAGGAGAGGCAGCGGATGGTCGTCCTCGCCAAGGGATGAGCCCTTTCCCGCATGCTGGCTCGCTCGGAATCCCGAAAGGGTGCGTAGGCCAAGGTTTTATAAGGCCGGTGCTATCCGGATTCACGGGATGAAGGTCCACTACATCGCAGGGGTGGCGTTCGACAGCAACGTGTACCTCCTGGAGGATGAGGACCCAGTGCTCGTCGATACAGGCACGGGCTCGTACGCAGACACGGCCCTGGAGGAGGTGTCGAACATCGTTCCGCTGGACAGGATCGGGAGGATCGTGCTCACGCACAGTCACTACGACCACATAGGCGGAGCCAAGGCCTTCCAGGAGGCCACGGGCGCGAAGCTGTACATGCACGAGGCGGAGGCCCGCCCGCTCATGGGCGGCGACATCTCCCTCGTCGTCTCGGATGCGGTCGGCCGGAGGCTCAAAGGCCTCGAGGTCGAGCCGCTCAGGACGGGGCAGAAGCTGAAGCTGGGCCGGACTACACTGGAGTAGCTCCACACCCCAGGACACTCGCCGGGCTCGATCGCGCTCTACGACAGAGAGAGCGCGAGCGCGGTGGTCGGCGACACGGTGTTCTGCGACGGCGGAGTGGGCCGATGGGACTTTCCGGGCGGGGACCTCTCGGAGCTCAGGTCCTCGATAAACCGTTTGAGGGAGTTGGAACTGAAGAACATGTACCCGGGCCACGGGTCTTACGCCGAAGGCGACGCGAAGGCGCACCTCGGCATGGCCGCGGAGTACATCGCAGAGGCGTACTGATGAAAGTGATCAAGTGTGCAGACAAGAAGGGGTGCAAGAAGTGCGACCTCGCACAGGGCGAGATGGACGAGGTGCTGGCGACGCTGAGGTCGGGGGAGCTGGTGGTCTTCCCGACGGACACGCTGTACGGCATCGGGGCCGACCCGTTCAAGGAGGCCTCCATCAAGAAGGTGTTCGTCGCCAAGAACAGGCCCTTCGACATGCCGCTCTCGATCGCGG
>JAUPMC010000171.1 GCA_030836605.1 Thermoplasmatota archaeon
GGTCGTCATGAAGGTCTGCTCCCCCAACATCCTGCACAAGACCGATGTCGGCGGCGTCGGGCTGGACGTGTCCAGAGACCAGTTCGAGCAGGAGTTCTCGAAGATGACGGGCAAGTTCCCGAACGAGAACATACTGGTCGAGTCGATGCAGGACAGGAAGGTGGAGGTCATCGTCGGCCTCATCAACGACGCCACGTTCGGCCTCACGATCATGTTCGGCCTGGGGGGCATCTACACCGAGGTCTACAAGGACGTGACCTTCAGGGTCGTGCCCATCAAGCGCGAGGACGCCGAGGAGATGCTCAGGGAGATCAAGGCCGCGCCCATACTCGAGGGATTCAGGAAGATCAAGGTCGACAGGGAAGGCATCGTGAACCTCCTGCTGGCCGTGTCGGCGTTCGGCGAGAAGAACATGGACAAGCTCGACCAGATGGACCTGAACCCCGTGTTCATCAAGAGCAAGGGCGTGGTGGTCGTCGACGCCAAGATGCTTCTTAAATAGATGGTCTGTCCTGACCCGGCTCTGGGAACGGAGGTGTCCTGATTGATTGCCAGAGGCGGACGATTGTTCGTGTTCCTCAGCGCCGCGGCCGCCGTGGCGCTCCTGCCCGTCTATGTCTACGCCTGCGCGGGCTTCGCTTGTTTCGCTGGATTCCTAGCGTTCGTGTTCAGGGACCCGGCGAGGCGCGCGGGCGCCGGGATAGTCGCGCCGGCCGACGGGACCGTGAGGGAGGTGGACCGCGAGAAGGGGCTCGTGTCCATATACCTGGCCTTGCGGAACGTACATGTCACCAGGGCGCCCATCGACGGGGTGGTGTCGAGGATGGTCAGGCACCCAGGCAAGCACCTACCCGCGTTCAGCAAGCGCTCCCCGAACAACGAGCGCGTCGAGGTCACGATGGACACGAGCATCGGGACTGTCCTGATAACGCAGATGTCCGGCATCCTGGCCCGCAGGATCGTGCCATATGTCAGCGACGGGCACAACCTGGGCAAGGCGGACAAGCTCGGCCTGATAAGGTTCGGCTCCAGGGTCGACCTGGTCATGCCCCCGGGCAAAGTGGACATCAAGGTCGTGGTCGGGCAGAGGCTCCGTGCCGGCGTGACATGCGTGGCGGAGGTCTCAGATGACCGCGCTGGATAGGGTCTCCCTCGGGGACCTGTTCACGCTCGCGAACGGGGCCCTCGGCTTCGTGGCGATCGTGTACATCTTCGACAAGAACTACCTCTCGGCGATCAGCCTGCTCCTGCTCTCGATGGTCATGGACGGCCTGGACGGCTTCATGGCGCGCAGGTACGGCAGCAAGCACACGAGGGGGCAGGTCCTCGACTCGATATCCGACTCCATATCCTTCGCGTTCGCCCCCGCGCTCTTGATCTACGCGCAGTTCGAGGACCCGCTGGTGGCCCCTCTGCAGACCGTCCAGGACACGCTGGTGCTCGCGTGCGCGGTGTCGGTGCTCGTGTCAGGATTGTTCAGGCTCGCCAGGTTCAGCGCCGGGGGGTTCCAGCTGCCGCACTTCGCCGGTCTCCCGGCGCCCGGGGCGGCCCTGTTCATCCTGCTCATGTGCCTCCTCTTCGGCCCCGTGGAAGGGGCTGAGCCGACCGAGTACTACTTCTCGCTCGGGGAGTGCCCGGCCATCGTCCTCACGGCGGCCCTGGTCGCGAGTTTCCTCATGGCGTCGACCATACCCTATCCGAAGATACGCGGGAAGATGGCGGTCGCGAGTGGTGTCGGGATAGCGCTGGCACTGCTCCCGACGGCTGCTGGCATCGTCATGGTCGCCGACCAACAATTATATACAGCATTCTCACGTACGGCCACAGGCATCGCGCTGGCTCTGACCATCGCGTACCTTGTAGGGGGGCCGCTGTACGAGAGACGCAAGAGAGAAGCACTCTGAGAAGTACTTCGAGTGCTCCGACTCCGAGAGGGCCGCCTTCGAGGCCGGGATCAAGCTGGGGACGATATACCATCAGTATGTCGGCGTCCCGGTGAGCGCGGAGAACGCCGAGACCCTCGAGAGGGCGATGGAGGCCGGGAGCATGGTCCAGCCCTTCGTCGAGAGCGTCAAGGTCCGGATCGACCGGTCGAAGCTGAAGGAGAAGGTCGGCCAGTTCGACTACGTCTCCCTCACCGGCGAGATGCTAGACGTCGAGCTCAGGATCGACTACAAGGGGAGCAAGGTCGACGCCGGCATGAGGTTCGCGAAGGAGATGAACTACCCCCTCATGTTCGTGAAGAGGGTAAGGAAGGAGCTGGACTAGGCCGTCCCGCCTGCCGGGCAGGCTGCGAGTGTTGAACATTTATGACACACATCATATATTTGGAAGGCTATACAGGCGGCGTTTGTGCCGCGCTGCGGTGATTCTATGGCGAGAGGTATCAAGATCGGCATCACTGGTCTCCCGGGAGCGGGCAAGACCCAGGCACTCGTCAAGGTCATCGAGATGCTCGAGGAGGAGGGGCTCGTCGTCGGCGGCATGGTCACGGAGCCGATCATCGAGGGCGGGAAGCGCGCAGGGTTCTACGTCATGGACTGGAAGACCAAGAGGAAGGCCGTGTTCGCGCACACGGACACCGAGTCCAAGTTCTGCGTCGGCAAGTACGGCGTGAACCTGGAGAGCCTCGACACCGTGGGCGTAGAGGCGCTCGTGGACGCCAGCAAGAACGCGGATGTCATCGTGATAGACGAGGTCGGGAAGATGGAGGTCGAGTCCGACAAGTTCGTCAAGGCGGTCAAGGACGCCATGGAAGTGGACAAGCCCATAATACTCACGCTCCACAAGAAGTCCAGGAACCCGCTGCTCCAGGACATCAGGCGCAGGGACGACGTGCGCATACTCGAGGTCACGCCCATCAACAGGAACCTGCTCCCGTACAAGATCATCAAACTCATGAAGGGCGAGTACGTGTGAACTCCTCGACGCTCGTCAAGGTCATCGAAGGCACGACGGAGCTGCTCGTGCCCGAGGCTTTCTGCAAGAAGGGGCCGGGCACGAGGACGGGCGAGGTGTTCTACAACAAGCAGATGGAGTTCGGTCGCGACGTGTCCGTCATGTTCGGGCGCGCCGTGTTCAAGGAAGGCGACAAGATACTGGACGGGCTCGCCGCGTCGGGGGCCCGGGGGCTCAGGCTGGCGAACGAGACCGGGGTCCGGGCGGACTTCGTCCTGAACGACCGCAACCTGGCCGCGGCGGTCCTGATGAAGGAGAACGCCTCCGCGAACAGCCTGGACCATGTCAGGGTGCTGTGCAGGGACTTCAGGGCGCTCATGGCGGAGGAGCAGTTCGACTACATCGACATCGACCCGTTCGGGACACCCGTGGACTTCATCAACTCCGCCATCCAGGGCTGCAGGAACAAGGGCACCATCGCCGTCACGGCCACCGACACCGCCCCGCTGTACGGCACCTACCCGAGGACTTCGCTGAGGAGGTACGGAGCACTCTCCCAGAGGTCGCCCTTCGCGCACGAGACCGGGCTGCGCATACTGGTCGGGTTCATGGTCCGAGAGGCGGCGAGGCATGACAGGGCGTGCGAGCCGCTCCTGTGCTACCACACGGACCACTACTTCAAGTGCTACGTCAGGGTCGTCAACGGCGCGGCGCGCGCGGACGCCGCGATCAAGAAGCTGGGGTACGCGCGCTTCGACAAGGCGTCCCTCGAGAGGTCCGTCTCGGACCGCCGAGAGGACAAGGCGGACGCGGGGCCGATCTGGACCGGGCAGCTACTCTCGGGCCAGCTCCTGGAGGAGATGAGGCCCTCCAAGGACCTCGGGACCTCGGTGAGGTGCGAGAAGTACCTCACGCTCTGGAAGGAGGAGGAGTCCTCCCCGGTCCTCTTCTACAAGATGGACGAGCTCGCGAAGCGGACGAAACACTCGCCCCCGAAGCTCCAGGCCATGGTCGAGAAGCTCCTTGAGAACGGATTCAAGTCGTCCAGGACCCACTTCGACCCCAAGGGCCTGAAGACGGACGCGCCCCTGGACGAGCTGCTGCGGCTGTACAAGGACTGTTGACACCCGCGACTCGCCACGCAGTACATTCTAATCTTTAAATACGACCGCTCGGCTTGTCCTATCGGGTTAAGATGCCGTCGTTGGCTGTCGTAGGCTCACAGTGGGGCGATGAGGGCAAGGGGAAGATAGTCGACTACCTCGCGCAAGAGGCTCATGTCGTCGTGCGGTTCCAGGGCGGGAACAACGCTGGCCACAGCGTCATGATCGGCGAGGAGCTCTTCAAGCTGCACCACCTGCCCTCGGGCATACTCAGGAAGGGCAAACTGGCGGTCATAGGCAACGGCGTCGTCATAGACCCCGCGGTCCTCATCAAGGAGATAGACGCGCTCGAGTCGCGAGGAGTGAGCGTCGCGAACCTGAGGATCAGCGACAGGGCACATGTCATCCTCCCGTACCACAGGCTCCTGGACGGCGCCGAGGAGCGCCTCAGGAAGGGCGCGAAGGTCGGCACGACCGGGCGCGGCATCGGGCCCGCATACGCTGACAAGGCGACCAGGCTCGGCGTCCGGATGGGCGACCTCGTGGACGTGGACCTCCTCAAGGCGAAGCTCGATTTCGCGGTCCCCCTCAAGCAGAAGTACCTCGAGATGTGCGGGGACGACTCCAGGCTCGACGGCAGGGCGATCATGGCGGAGTATTCGGCCCACGGCAGGCGCCTGAAGCCGTACGTGACGGACACAGGGGCGGTCGTCAGGGACGCGCTCAAGAGGAAGAGGAACATACTGTTCGAGGGTGCCCAGGGGACCATGCTGGACATAGACCACGGCACCTATCCGTACGTCACATCGTCCACGACCGTGGCGAGCAACGCGGCCTCCGGGTCGGGAGTCCCGCCGTCCGCGGTGGGCGAAGTCTTCGGTGTCGTGAAGGCGTATACCACGCGCGTCGGCGAGGGGCCATTCCCCACGGAGCTCCTGGACGAGACGGGCGCATCGATCGCGGACAAGGGCGGCGAGTTCGGCACCACGACCGGCAGGGCGAGGCGGTGCGGGTGGCTGGACCTGATGGTCACGAAGTACGCGCACGCGTTGAGTGGGTTCACCGGCATCGCGATGACCAAGATCGACGTCCTCGGGGGCTTCGACGAGGTCAAGGTGTGCACCCACTACAGGCTCGACAAGAAGAAGATCTCCGGCATCCCCGCGGACCTCAGAGTGCTCGCGCGGTGCGAGCCCGTGTACAAGACGCTCGGAGGCTGGGAGGACCTGGAGGGCGCCACCTTGGAGAAGGTGCTCAAGAAGGGGTTCTCCGCCCTGCCCGGGAACATGAGGGCGTATGTGAGGTTCGTCGAGAAGGAGATGGGCGTCCCCGTGACGATGCTCGGCCTCGGCAGACGGAGGAACGAGCTGCTCGACCTGAGGAAGCGCAAGTGGAAGTAGGCCGATCCCACGCATGCTGGCAGGGCCCGGAAACGGGCCCGACGGGGCCACCCATCATCATTATATAAACGGCCAATCATCCAACCCCAGATGCGCCGGCTAATAATCAGCGAGAAGAACCACGCCGCGCTGAGGATCGCACTGATTCTCTCCAACAACACCCTGAAGAGACGCTCCGTCGCCGGAGTGCCCGTCTTCGAGTTCGCCCGCGACGGCCACGACTATCTCGTCCTGGGCCTGAGGGGCCACATCGTGGAACTCGACTATCCAGACAAGTTCAACGACTGGAGCGCCGTGTCCCCGAAGGACCTCATCTACGCGAAGCCCGAGAAGAAGGTCGACCCGTCCGCGAAGAAGATCATGACCGCGCTCAAAGACCTCGCCCGGGGGGTAGACGAGGTCATCGTCGCGACCGACTTCGACCGCGAGGGGGAGCTGATCGGTGTCGAGGCGATGCAGCAGGCCGACACGAAGAAGCCCCTCAAGAGGGCCAGGTTCAGCGCCCTCACCAAGTGGGAGATCGAGAGGGCATTCTCGGAGCTGACGGAGGTGGACTACAAGCTGGCGTCCGCCGCGGAGACGAGGCAGCTCATAGACCTCGTCTGGGGTGCCGCGCTCACGAGATTCATATCGCTCGCGTCCGGGCAGCTGGGGAAGGACTTCCTCTCGGTCGGCAGGGTCCAGAGCCCGACACTCGCGTTGGTCGTCGCGCGCGAGAAGGAGGTCAGGGAGTTCAAGCCGACGCCGTACTGGGTCGTCTCGGCCGACCTGAAGAAGGACACGGAGTTCAGGGCCTCGCACAAGCACGGGAGCTTCGACGACAGGGAGGCGGCTCAATCCGCGCTGACGAACGCGAAGCTGGCGAAGACAGCCACGGTCAAGGCCGTCGCCGTGAGCGAGAAGGACGAGTATCCCCCGGCGCCGTTCAACACGACCGTGTTCGTCGCGGAGGCGACCAAGAGGGGCTTGACCGCGTCCCAGGCGATGAAGATCGCCGAGGACCTGTACACGGACGGTTACATCTCATACCCGAGGACTGACAACACGGTCTATCCTCCATCGCTCAGCCTCAGGAGCATACTCGAGAAGCTGACGAAGTCCGAGTTCTCCGCGGAGGCACAGGAGCTCCTCGCCCAGGAGTCCATCAGGGCATCGAAGGGGAAGAAGAGCACCACGGACCACCCCCCGATACACCCGGTCGACGCCGCGACCAGGGCCGAGCTCAAGGGGCACAGGTGGGACATATACGAGCTCGTGACGAGGAGGTTCCTCGCGACGGTGGCCCCGTCCTGCAGGTCCGAGTCGACCCTGGTCGACCTCGACCTGGGAGGGGAGCCGTTCGTCAGCGAGGGTTACAGGATACTCTTCCCGGGTAGGAGGAAGTACTACCCGTACTACACCTCGAGCGACACCCTGCTCCCGCCCCTGAAGGAGGGGGACCTCCCCGAGGTCCTCAAGGCGCTCTCGACGGAGAAGAAGACCATGCCCCCGCCCAGGTTCACCCAGGGCTCGCTCATCCAGGAGATGGAGCGGAAGGGGCTGGGGACGAAGAGCACGAGGCACGAGACGATCCAGAAGCTGTACGACCGCAGGTTCGCCAAAGGGGTCAAGATCGAGCCGACCGAGAGCGGCATCGCGGTCGTGGCGGCCCTCGAGAACCACGCGAGGCTCCACGACGAGTACAAGATCACGCACGCGAAGATGACCGCGCACCTCGAGAGCGAGATGGACCTGATCGCCCAGGGTGAGCGGGTCCTCGAGGATGTGCTCGAGGAGAGCCAGGACATGCTGGACGACATCATGACGGTCCTGGAGAAGAACAAGAAGGAGATCGGGGCGGACATCAGGAACGCCATCAACGCGCAGCACGCCCTCGGCGAGTGCCCCAAGTGCAAGCAGGGGCAGCTCATCGAGATCAGGCAGAGGAACGGCAACAGTTTCGCTGGGTGCTCGAGGTACCCCGACTGCAGGACCACATACCCGCTGCCCAGGGGCCTGCTGGCGCTCCCGAGCGACGAGAAGTGCGACGTGTGCGGCGGCCCCAAGATCAAGCTCGTATCCAGGGGCCAGGCCCCGAACCTCGTGTGCATAGACCCGAACTGCGAGGGCTCCAAGAGGCAGAGGAGGCTCGGCAAGTGCCCCTCGTGCGGAAAGGACATCATGGTCATCCAGTCGCGCATAGGCAAGAGGTTCGCCGGGTGCGCGGGCTACCCCGAGTGCAGGGTGATATACCCGCTGCCCCAGCTGGGCAAGCTCGTCCCGACGGCTCAGTCATGCGACGCCTGCGGCGCGCCCATCGTCAACATCTGGAACAGGCCGGGCAGGCCCCCGTGGATCCTGTGCATAAACATGGAGTGCCCGAAGAGGTCGGCCAAGAACGGCGCCGGGAAGAAGCCAGCCGACGCGAAGCCCGCCGACGAAGCGCCCGCCGCCAAGAAGCCGCCCGCGAAGAAGCCCGCGAGGAAGAAGGCGTCCGCGAAGAAGAAGAAGCCCGTGGAGATACCCTCCGAGGGGAAGCCATCGGGCAAGGGGGCGACGGATGACGCCGCCTCGGACAAGGACGAGTGAGCCTCACTCCCTCGGGGGCGGAGGCACCCCGTCGTCCTCCACAGTCACCACCGGGGCGGCGTCCTCGACCTTCTGCCGGACAGACGTCCTGGTCTTCTCCGGCCCCAGCCTCTTCTCCATCCGGTCCAGGCGCTCCATCACGTCCCCGAGGGTGTACGGGTCGGCCTTCAGGCTCATCACGATTGTGAGGAGGGCGTAGACGAACAGCCACGCGATGAGGATCCAGATCAGGTACGTGACCAGGTCCCAGGTCCACTGGAAGGACATGTTGAACTCCTGGGACGAGTTCGTCTCCATGTCGTCCACGAACCCCTCGCCGTACATCAGGAGCAGGAAGCCAAGGATGACCATGAAGACGGCCTTGACCCACTTCGAGACCATCAGAGACGTGACCTTCACGGGACCACCAGGCCGAGTATCGACCACGGGAGTATTAACCCCTTGTCCGAACTACCCGCCCCGCGGCGGGGCTCATCCCTCGCTGAGCAGGTGTCTCAGGGCCGGCAGGAAGTCGAACGACCTCAGCTCGGTGCTACGCTCCAGGGAGAACACCGTGATGCGGGGGCTCTCGTCGAACGCCTTCATCTTATGGAACCACGCGAGGAGGTTCTCGAGGCCGTTCGTGTACTCCTGATACCTGGAGACCATATGGTTCGTGACCGCCTCGTCCGCCTTCGACAGCGAGAAGAAGGGAAGGTCCGAGGTCTCGCTCGGCTGGCTCTTGATCCTGATGTCCCACCGCAGGTCCATGCTGAACTTGGCGTGCGAGACGAC
>JAUPMC010000172.1 GCA_030836605.1 Thermoplasmatota archaeon
GACCGTGTTCAGCCCCAGGTCAAGGGACACCCACATCTCCTCGTACTGGATGTACGAGCCCCACGCGACATCGTAGAGCTCGCCCGTGATGAGGAACAGGCCGGGCTCGTACACCGTGATGGACGCCGTGACGACCAGGTAGTCGTACTGCGAGTTCGAGTCGGTGTCGTCCACCGCGCTGTCGGTGTGCGGCGGCGAGAACACGGCCGCGGGCGGGTCGAAGTCGTCGTACAGGTACGCCCCGGTCTCGTAGTCGTAGTAGTAGTCGATTGGGTAGCCGAAGTCGTCGTACAGGACCATGTCCACGTAGTACGGTCCGTCTACGCCGCAGGCGAACACATCCTCGCCGGAGAACTCGCCCACGATGAACGAAGAGCCCGCGGACACATTGAGCCCGCCGTTGTAGTAGGAGATGATCGTCATGGAGACGTCCTTCAGGTACAGCTCCAAGTAAAGGGTCGAGTCCTCGATCGCCTCGACGGCCACCTCGACATACAGGGTGTCGTAGTCCCCGTCGGAGTCGGCGTCGTAGGCGTAGTCGGAGTGCGCGTCCACGAACTGCGCGGGGAATGTGCGCGTGACGAGCAGGGACATCCTTTCGAGGCCGATGTCGTTGAACGATGTGACGCTCAGGTAGGTTATCTCCTCGGTCGCGGCAGGGAACGTGGGCACGTCGACCAGGACATAGAACGTCCTGAACTCGCCCGGTGCGAGGTCCCCCGTGTCGAGGTAGCCGTTCAGGTTGTTGTCCACCAGCAGGGCCATGGAGCTGTCGAGCATGGTGACCGTCCAGCCGAGGTCGGAGAAGTAGGTGAGGTCGAATGAGTCCGTGATGGCCTGCGCGTTCCCGATCGTCAGCGTGTGCATGGCGGTGGCGTCCCAGCTGGCCGTCTGGTCGCTCCGCGGGGTGACCACGAGCGGGCTCTGGTCGAACAAGATGGCGAGGGAATCGGTGAGTGCGTACTCGTTGTAGGAGTACTCGGAGCCGTATGTGCCGGTGGAGTCCTCGATGCCCACCGAGGCGGACTCGCCGGACCAGTCCAAGTACTGGTACTGGAACTCTATCTCGCCAGTCTCGTAGAGGATTATCTCGAATGTCATGTAGTAGTAGTAGCCGTACCTGTACACGTTGTAGTACTCGATGACGATGTACTGGTCAGGGTCGCTGTCGATCCCGAATGTCTGATAGTAGACGCCCCCGGAGTATGTGACGAGGTCGTCCCAGCACGGGGCGATGATGTTGTTCGGTGTGCTGGTGCTCGGGATCGGGTCGTTGCCGAGGTCGGATGAGCCGCCGGCGAATTGGATGAAGCCGTTGGAGGACACGTTGAACGCGGTATAGGTGTTGCCGTAGAACCCGAACTCGAAGCCTATCGCGAACGGGCCGACGTACGAGTCGTCCGCATACAGGCCCGTGTCCGACCCTGTGCCCGTGACGTCTATCCAGTTGTATGTCACGCCCGAGTAGGGCGCGTTGCTGTCTACCCAGTAGTATCCATACGGGTCGAAGCCGCCCTGGTCCGCGCGCGCCCCGAAGGACACGAGGGCGAACGCCGAGGCCGTCAACAAAACCACTAGCATGCACGCTGAGAGCTTTCGAGCAATCATTGTACTGACTCCTTGTCACTGACCGGGGGGGTGGCCAATGTATTCGGGTGTCATTCGACTGGTGCCTATAAATAGACTCCCCCTTTCAGTTATGAAAGGGGGGTTCGCCACTAGCACCACCGTTGAGACGTCGTGCGAGCCGGCCTCACTCATCGCGTCCGTGCGCTCGGATAAGCGGTGTCGATGCCTTCATGGCAGCCGCATGTCTAGCGGCCTCTTCGATCGCGTGTTCCCTGACCGCGAGGAGCGGCCCGTAGATAGACGCGAGCGCAGTCCCTTCGACCACACCGTTAGCACCGGCCATGAGGGCCTCCCTCACGTGCCTCGGGGTCGATATGCCGAACCCGAGGACGACCGGCAGATTGGACGCTCGGACGGCCCGACTCAAGAGAGACTTCGCGGACTCGGAGATGCTCACACGGGCCCCAGTCACGCCGGAATCGGACACGGCGTAGACGAAGCCGGAGCCCCTTGACACGATCTCGGCAAGCCTCTCATCAGTGGTCGAAGGCGCGACCATCCTGATGACATCGAGCCCGCGCTTCCCGGCTTGGGCGTCCAGTTGACTCGACTCCTCAAGAGGCATATCGACCAAGAGTACCGCGTCCGCGCCTGATTTGGAGGCGTTGGCGCAGAATCTGTCCAAGCCCATCCTGAGGACGGGGTTGGAGTATGTCATGAGGACGATGGGCTGCTCGAAGCCCTTCCGCCTGATAGCCTCCACGACCTCGAACGTCCCGGGGACCTTGAACCCGCCCTCGAGGGAGCGGCTCATGGCCCCTTGGATCACGGGACCGTCCGCCACCGGGTCCGAGAACGGTATCCCGAGCTCGATCATGTCCGCCCCTGCTTTGAGCAGTCCGCCCGCGAGGGACACGGTGAAGTCCTTGTCGGGGTCCCCCGCGCAGATGTAAGGGATGTACGCCCCCTCGCCGTCCTTCGACAGGCTCGCGAACACTTCCGATATCCTACTCATCGTGAACCCTCCAGCTCCGCCACCTGGGCCACGTCCTTGTCCCCTCTGCCCGACAGGTTGACGATCATCGATGTCTCGGGGGACATCTCGCCCGCGAGCTTGACCGCGCAGGCTACGGCGTGGGCGCTCTCAAGCGCGGGGATGATCCCTTCGAGCTCCGACAGGAGATGGAACGCGGCCAGGGCGTCGGAGTCGCTCACGGCGCGGTATTCCGCCCGGCCGGAGTCGGCGAGATGAGCGTGTTCCGGCCCCACGGCGGAGTAGTCCAGACCAGCGGCGATGGAGTGCGTGCCCGATATCTGCCCGTCGCCGTCCTGAAGCACGAGCGTGCGTGCGCCGTGGAGGACGCCGTCCTCGCCAGCGACGACGCTCGCGGAGTGCTCGCCGGCCCCGAGGC
>JAUPMC010000173.1 GCA_030836605.1 Thermoplasmatota archaeon
TCCCCGTCGGGGATGGTGGCGAGGTCCCTGGCGAGGAGGAAATCCCTTGCCTTCTTGATGTCCGCCTTGTAGCAGGCGAGCACTTCGTCGTAGTCGGAGGGGCGGTTGGACTTCATGAGGTTGACGGCGTCATCCACCGAGCCGGACCTGACCATCCGGCCAGCCAGGTCCTCCATCCGTCTCCGGGTCTTCACGAGGTGCGCCTCGCCTATGCTCAGCGCCTCCTCCGGGGTGATCCCGAACCCCTTGAGCCTCATGTACTCCTCGAAGGCCTCGGCCGACATGTGCGTGTCCACACACGCTCTCGGCAGCACTTCTTGCTCGAGCCATCGGTTGTACTTGCCCAACGCCGCCTTGGCGCCTCTGACCGCTGCCGAGAGCCGCTCGGTCCTCGGGGTCCTCCCCAGCATCTGGATGGAGTGCGACTCGATGGTGTCGAGGAACGCTCCCAGCGTCGCCCCCGTCTCGACGGCTATCTCGTTCCACAGCCTGCACGGCGAGACCAGGGAGCTCTTCGAGCGTTCCAGGTGCTTGGGCACCTTCTCCAGCCTGGAGATGATCGAGTCGAGCCTCTTCTCAAGGGGCTGGTCCTCCCTCGAGAACAGGAAGAACATGGCGTTGCCGAGGTCATCGGCCGCGATGGCCATCCTCTCGTGTATCTTGACGACTTGGATCTCGAACAGCCGCAGTTTGAACAGGTGTATGGCGAGGTCCCGGTCTATCCTCTCGTCCTCCGTGAGCTCATCGTCCCTGAACTCCTGTAGATTCTTCACGAAGGTCGCGAGCCTGGATGCCTCGTGCGCGTATGCCTCCCTTGACAGGTCCCTCAGCTGGTCGTCGTACTTCCGCCACCCGAGTTGCGTGGCGTGCGTGGGATTCCAACTAAGGACCTCGTCTAGGATGTTCTCTGTGAGGTTGAGGAAGAGGATATTCGCCAAAGCGTTCAGCACGAACGATGACGTGCGATATAAATATATATACGGGCCCCGAGGGCCGACGCCCGGAGCCGTCACTGGCCTGTCCTGGGCCCTCCTCCAGGGGCGGCCATGATGCGCCACCTGCAAAGACTTATACACCGTCCGTCTAATCCCAAGAATCCAGATGTCTAGCCCAAGCAGTCAATCAGTCACTGTAACGCTTCGCCGTGACCTGGGCCTTTTCGACGTGACGATGATAGGCGTCGGGGCCATGATAGGCACGAGCATCTTCGTGCTCATCGGCGTCGCGACGAGGGAGGTCGGGTCAGCGGTCATGCTCGTCTTCGTCCTGAACGCCCTCGCCACATTGTTCACCGCGAGCACATACGCCGAGCTCGGCTCGACCTTCCCCGAGGCCGGGGGCGGATATCTATGGGCCAAGAAGGGACTGAGGCACCCCGCGGCGTTCCTCTCGGGCTGGATGTCGTGGTTCGGCCACACGGTCGCGTGCAGCTACTACAGCCTAGGCCTCGGCTACGCCATGGTCGCCTTCGCGGGATACTTCCAGCTGGACATCCTGGGGATGACCGACGAGATGATAGTCAAGGTGTTCGCGACCGGCGCGATCCTGTTCTTCCTCGCGGTCAACTACGCCGGGGTGGGGGCGACCGGGAAGGCCGGCGACGTCATCACACTGGTCCAGATACTCATAGTGACCTTCTTCGTCGCGTTCGCGGTGCTGTACGCGCTCGACACGAAAGGGATAGACATCGCGGACAATTTCCTCCCCATCTTCCCCGAGGACAAGGGTTTCACCGACGTGTTCATGGTGATGGGGTTCACGTTCATCGCGTTCGAGGGCTACGAGATCATAGTCCAGTGCGGGGAGGAGGTCAAGAACCCGAAGAAGAACATCCCCAGGGCGATATTCATATCCGTCCTGGTCGCGGCCGTCCTGTACCTGGGCGTCGCCTTCGCGTGCCTCTCGAACTTCTCGCCCGAATGGGTAGGTGCGGAGGGCGAGAACGCGGTCATATCCGTGGCCGAGAGGGTCATACCGTACTTCGGCGCGCCGCTCGTCATATTCGCGGGGGTGTTGTCCGCGATGGCCGCTCTCAACGCGACGGTGTTCTCTTCTTCCAGGGTGAGCTTCGCCATGGGCCGGGACAAGTCCCTCCCGAGGATGTTCGGGTCGATTCACAAGACTCGCAGGGTGCCGCACAACGCGATCCTCGTCACGGGGGCCATCATGCTCTTCATGGCGCTCATCTTCCCCTTGGAGATCGTGGTCGCCTCGACCTCCGTCATGTTCCTTCTCCTGTTCACGCTCGCCAACGCCGCGGCCATAAGGCTTCGGAGGCGCTTGACCAAGATAGACATCGGCTTCAAGACGCCCCTGTTCCCGCTCTTCCCCGTCCTGGGGATCGTGTTCAGCGTCTCCGTCGCGGCCTATCTCTACTTCTTCATGCCCATAGCGTGGTATATCACCGCGATATGGGTAGCGGTAGGGCTCGGCCTGTCGGCCTTCGCGAAGCCGTCCGAGGAGTACCAGTCCATCGTCGATAGGCGGAGGGTCCCCCAGAAGCCGCTGCCCAAGGAGAAGATCGACAAGTACAGGGTGTTCCTGGCGCTGGGTGACCTGGGCGACCTCAGGCTGGTCGAGACCGCGGGCATCATCGCGAGGTACTTCAAGGGGGACCTGACGGTGAACAACGTGGTCGAGGTCCCCAGGGCCATGCCCCTCGAGGCCATCAGCAAGGAATACGTGGACGAGATCGCCCTGGGCCTGAAGAAGGCCGTCAAGGTGGCCCCGTCCACCGTCGATGTGCGCCCGGTCGTCTCGGTGTCCTACTTCGTGCCAGGCGCGATCCTCGACCAGCTCAACCACGAGGTCGCGAACCTGCTCGTGCTCGGCTGGAAGGGCACCAGGAGGCGCGGCAGGACCATCCTGGGAAGGAACCTGGACGAGGTCGTGAGGCGCGCGCCCTGCGACGTCGCGATCATAAAGACGAAGAGGCTGAGCAAGAACATCGAGAGGATCCTGGTCGTATCGGGCAAGTACTTCGAGACGAGGAAGGCGCTCCTGCTGGCCCTCCCGATCGCGAAGGAATACGGCGCGTCGGTCGAGATCCTGTCGGTGATCACGGACGACAGGCAGGTGGCGCTCGCAAAGGGCAACGCGGAGCGGCTCAGCAAGATGTGCACGAGGGTCAACGTGCCCCACGAGGTGCACTACCTGAGGTCCAAGTCCCTCGTGAGCGCCGTCCAGCAGGAGACCCAGAAGGCCGACCTGCTGGTGATGGGGACCGGAGCGCAGACCGCGATAGAGAGGACCCTGTTCGGGTCGTCCTACGACCGCATCATAAGGACCGTGGACGTGCCCGTGCTCATCCTCAAGACGACGAACGTGGGGAGGACACTCCAGCCCGGGAGCATACCCTTCCCGCTGTTCATGCCCCCTGGCAGGACCACCTAGGCGATTGAGCTCCCGAAGAGCTCCTCGAGAGCCTTCCTCGCTGTCCTGGTCAGGTCCATGGCCTTCGCCTCATCGAAGGTGACCCATCTCATGTCCGTCACCTCGTCGCTGGCCCGCTCCTTGCCCCCGACAGGCTTTGAGAGGAAGTCCACGATGACGTAATGGTACTTGGTCTTCCGGGCGTCGTCCAGGTCGACCATGTCGAAGACGTTTATGAGTTCCAGGACCTCCACCTTGATGCCCGTCTCCTCCTCGGTCTCCCTGACCGCCGCCTCAGAGAGCTTCTCGCCGACCTCGACCAGGCCCCCTGGTATGCTCCACTTGCCTGCCCCGGGGTCGAACGCCCGTCTCACGA
>JAUPMC010000174.1 GCA_030836605.1 Thermoplasmatota archaeon
CCCATCTGCTTCTACGTCATGCCGGGCCCGGGGGCCACTGGACCCGCGACCCTCGCGGGCGCGGTCACCGTCGCCGTCGCCGAGGCGCTCGCCGGCAACACGATATTCCAGCTCAACAGCCCAGGGACGTCCTTCGTCTTCTCCGCCGGCATGGCGGTGCTGGACATGAAGGCGTCCACCAGGGCCGGGGGATGCCCGGAGCACGGCCTGACCTCGGCGGCGTACTCCGAGATGGCCCACAGCATGGGGTTCCCGGCGCTCGTCGGGGGCTTCGTGACGACCTCCAAGGAGCCGGACCAGCAGGCGGCCTTCGAGAAGTACGGGAGCGCCGTGCCCCCGATACTCGCGGGCGCGGACATGATCGCGGGCATAGGGCTCCTCGAGGACTGCAGGACGGTCTGGCTCGAGCAGCTCGTGATCGACTCCGAGATGTCCCAGATGATCGGCCGGATGGCCAGGGGCATGGAGGTCGACGAGGACACGATCGCCCTCGATGTCATCCACAAGGTCGGCATCGGAAGGGACTACCTCGGCCAGAGGCACACGATGGAGCGGTTCAGGACGGAGCACTTCATACCGACAGTGTCCGACAGGTCTTCCTGGGACGCGTGGGTCCAGAAGGGCTCGAGGACCATCCTCGACAGGGCCGCTGACGAGGTCAGGAGGATATTCAAGGAGCACACGGTGGAACCGGTCAGGAGCGAGGTCGCCGAGACGGCGTCCAGGCTGCTGAAGAAGAGGGCCAGGTAGCCTCCCGGCCTACTCCTTGACGGTCGTGAACACCGCACACGTCAGCGTGCGGGCCACGCCCTTCACGTCCCGGAGCTTGTCGATCACCAGTCCGCCGATCTCCTCCATGCTCGCGCCCCTCACCTTGAGCAGCATGTCGTACTCCCCCGAGATCATGTGCACCTCGTAGATGCCCTGGATCGTGGCTATCTCGTCCGCGGTGTCCCTCTGCGACGTCCCCTCGTCCGGCTCGAACTGCACGAGTATGAAGGCCGAGACGCCGAGCCCCAGCTGGCCGTAGTCCGGGATGGCCGTGTACCTCCTTATGACGCCCTTCTGCTCCATCTTGACTATCCGGTCGTGGACGGTCGCCCTGGGTATGTCCAGCTCCTTCGCGATGGCCTTGGTGGTCCTGCGCGAGTCCTCGACCAGCTGCTCGAGTATCAGGGAGTCCTTCTCGTCCAACATGTTCCGACACTATGACGGAAAGAATATATTATGATTGCCTTTTCTCGGCTTATTTCCGCCATTTTGAAAGAAATAGTCAAATACAAAGCCGCATTGTCGTCTATTCGCCGATGACGAACATGCAGGACACCGTGCTTCACCTCAGAGGGACCAGGATGTCCCACATACTAAGGGTCCAGACCGCCGCGCTGAAGGCGCTCCACGACTACATGTACGAGAACGGGGTGGTCCAGTCCATGCCCGTGATCCTGTCCCCGGAGACGGACCCGCTCAACCACCCGCACTTCGACGCCTCCGTGGAGTACTACGGCCAGAGGCTGCACCTCACCAAGAGCATGATCATGCACAAGCAGCTGGCGCTCCTCAACGACGGGCTCGACAAGATATACATCATGTCCCCCAACGTCCGCCTCGAGCAGGGGAGCCTCGGCGAGACCGGGAGGCACCTGTTCGAGTTCACCCAGGTGGACATAGAGCTCAAGGACGCGACCAAGCGCGACTTCATCGCGTTCGTGGACGGGATGGTCGCCAGCGTGTTCGCGTTCGTCAAGAAGGAGTGCGGCGAGGACCTCGAGGCGCTGGGCAGGAGGCTGCGCACGCCTGAGATGCCCCTCAAGGTGTACGAGTCCGAGGACCTCAGGGCGCGGTACGGGGACGACTTCGAGAGGGTCGCCTCCGAGACCGAGAAGGACCCGTTCTGGGTGCTCAACTTCAAGCGCGAGTTCTACGACCGAGAGGACAAGGAGAGGAGGGGCTACTACCACAACTACGATGTCTTCTGGCCGGAGGGGTACGGCGAGGCCCTATCAGGGGGGGAACGGGAGTGGGAACACCAGGAGATCCTCCGCAAGATGTCCGAGAGGAAGACCAACACCGAGTCGTTCAAACGGTACCTCGAGGTCGCGAGCAGCGGCCTGATACCCCCGACTGTCGGGGGCGGCCTGGGGATAGAGCGCATGGTCAGGTTCCTCACGGGCCAGAGGCACGTCAGGGACGTAGCGTTGTTCCCGCGCGTGCCAGGTGAGAGGATCGCGTTCTGAGCGGGCCCTCACGAGACGGACTCTATCCTCGCGCCCTCACCGGGGAACGTGACGAAGGACTCTGACTCCAGGCCTGCGGACTCCTTGAACGCCCTCGCCATCGCGAGCCTTATCTTGGCGGAGCCGCCAGTCGCGATCGCGAACACGGCCGGCCCCGAGCCGCCGAGGGATACGCCCAACGCGCCCGCGGATAGGGCGCTCTCTCGGACCGCGTCATAGCCCGGCACCAGGGACTTCCGGTACGGGATCGAGAGCGAGTCGTCTAGGTGCGAGGCTATCGCGGGCACATCCCTCTTCATCATCGCGTGGACCATGCCGGACGCCCAGGACAGGTTGGACACGGCGTCCCGCATGTGGACCTTCTCCGGGAGTATGGCACGCGCCCTCCGCGTCTCGACGGTCACGTCCGGGACCACGACAACGACCTCGAACCTCGGCGGCCTGATCTGCAGGATGGTCCTCGCGCGGGCATCGGACACCACCGTGAACCCGCCGTAGAGGGCCGCCGCCACGTTGTCGAAGTGCATCGCCCCGGATATGAGCTCCTCGCCCTTCGCGGCGGCCTCGAGCACGAGCTTCTTGTCCTTGACCCCCAGCAGGGTGGCCGCGGCCAGGGCGCCGCCCACGGAGGACGCTGCGCTGCTGCCGATCCCGCTCCCGGGCTTCATGCCTTTCTTGATCGTCATCGAGAACCCGAAGTCCTCATGGCCGCATGACTCGGCCAGCTTCATCGCCGCGTACGACGCGGTGTTCTTCAGGGGGTCCGTGGGGATGGCGGCCCTCCCCGTGACCTTCACCTGAAATGTGCCTGCGGCCGCGCACCTCAAGGTGACGAGGTCCCGTGGCATGTCCAGGCACAGCCCGAACGAGTCGAAGCCTGGTCCGAAGTTGGCGATGGACGCGGGCGACGAAACTGCGGCCTTGCTGTATCTCATCTCGGGTCCCTGGCAGGGCATCAGACGCGGGGATATTAAACCCATTGAGGCGGGGGGAGCCCCGCGCATGGACACAAATGTGCAACCGCGTGCGGCCAGTCATCCGCGGGCGCACCGCGCCGAGCCATCCAGACGCCCGAAGGGCTTATATTTTCTATACACATAGCAGGCGCAATCCAGCGAGGACATCACATGGCGCCCTTCGAGATGATGTGCATCGAGTGCGGCAAGGTCCACGACATGACCAGGCCCGCCTATGCGTGCTCGTCGTGCGGGAACCTGCTAGAGGTGTCGGTGGACATACCATCGGCCCAGGAGCGGCTCTCGGACGGCGAGTGGAGGGGCCGCCCGCTCTCCGTGTGGAAGTACCGGGAGCTCCTGCCCGTCGGCCCGGGCACGAAGGTGTTCTCGAGGAACGAGGGGGGCACGCCGCTCCTCAAGTGCGACAGGCTCGGGAAGCACCTCCACCTGAAGGACCTCTGGGTCAAGTTCGACGGCATGAACCCGACAGGCTCGTTCAAGGACAGGGGCATGACGGTCGGGATCACAACGGCCAAGGAGCTCGGGATGACCATGGTCACCTGCGCTTCGACCGGCAACACGTCGGCATCCTTGGCCGCTTACGCGGGGCTCGCGGGCCTGAAGTGCGTCGTCCTCATACCGGAGGGGAAGGTCGCGCTGGGCAAGCTCGCCCAGGCCATGATGCACGGGGCGAAGGTCGTCTCGGTCAAAGGGAACTTCGACCAGGCCCTCGACATGGTGATGAGGGCGTCCGACTCGCTCGGGATGTACGTCCTGAACTCGGTGAACCCGTTCAGGGTCGAGGGGCAGAAGACCGCCGCGTACGAGGTCTGCGACCAGCTGGGCGGCGCCGCCCCGGACATGCTATACATACCGGTCGGGAACGGCGGGAACTCCGCGGCCTACTGGAAGGGGTTCAGGGAGTACGAGAGCCTCGGGCTCGCGGACTCACACCCCAAAATCATGGGCGTGCAGGCGGCCGGGGCCGCGCCGGTCGCGGCGATGTTCTCGGATGGCCTGGACACGCTCGTCCCCGTCGCGAAGCCCGACACGGTGGCCACGGCAATCAGGATAGGCAACCCCGCCAACTGGAAGAAGACCGTGAGGGCTCTGAGGGACTCCGGGGGCTCGTGCCTCACCGTGACTGACGATGAGATACTCCGGGCGCAGAGGCTCATGGCCGAGCTGGAGGGGATATTCGCCGAGCCCGCTGGCGCGGCGGCGGTCGCCGGCCTCGCCAAGGACATCGAGTCGGGGACGGTTGACCGCTCGTCCAGGATAGTGTGCGTATCGACTGGGCACGGCCTCAAGGACCCCGATGTCGCCGTCGCGAACTCGGAGAAGCCGGTCGCGGTGGAGGCGTCCGTCGACGCGCTCCGGAAGATCGTGGAGGGGCTGTGACATGAGGGTCACGCTGCTGGGCTTCGGGGTCGTCGCGCGCAGCTTCGCCGAGGTCGTCATGTCGGAGGGGCCGAAGCTCGCGAAGGAGTACGGCCTCAAGCCGAAGATAGTCGGGATAGTCGACAGCCACGGGGCCGCGTTCGACAAGAACGGCCTGGACCTGGCCAAGGCGCTGGAGTCGAAGAGCAAGCTGGGCACGCTCGCGGGGCTGGATGGCTCGTACCACGAGGGCATGGACGGCGTCCACGCGATAAGGGAGACCGAGTGCGAGGTCGTGGTCGAGACGACGCCCACGGAGCTCAAGAGAGGGGAGCCAGGGCTCAGCCATGTGAAGACCGCGATGATCAAGGGGAGGCACGTGGTGTGCACGAACAAGGGCCCCCTGGCCATCGCCATGCCCGCGCTGATCGAGCTCGCGCACCACAACGAGGTCGTGTTCAAGTTCAGCGGCACCGTCGGCGGGGGCACGCCGGTGCTGGACTTCGCCAAGAGATGCCTCGAGGGGAGCGAGATCAGGGGGATACGGGGCATACTCAACGGCACGTCCAACTACATACTCACGAGGATGGCGGCCGAGGGCGTCAGCATGAAGGACGCGCTCGCGGACGCCCAGAGGCTCGGCTACGCGGAAGCCGACCCGACTTACGACGTCGAGGGGCTCGACACCGCCTGCAAGCTCGTGATCACATCCAACTACGTCCTCGACTCGGCCCTGTCCATCAAGGACGTGGACATCCGAGGCATAACGAAGGTCACGGGCGCGGACGTGGCCGACGCCTCCTCGAAGGGGGAGACCATCAAGCTCATAGGGAGCGTGGGGAGCAAGGCGAAGGTGTCGCCGGAGAGGGTCAAGCTCACGCACCCGCTGAACGTCTCAGGCACTTTCAACGCGATATGCTTCGACACACACCCGTCCGGGGAGGTCACCCTCGTCGGGAAGGGGGCGGGCGGGCCGGAGACCGCCACATCCGTGGTCAGGGACCTCATAGACATCAGGAGGGCCTTCGCGAGGTAGTCTGGAGATGATGCAGCCATGAGGCTTGTGATGAAGTTCGGTGGCGTGAGCGTCGCGGACGGCGCGAAGTTCAGGAAGGTCGGCTCGATAGTCCAAAGGTACGTCTCCAGGGGCGACCAGGTCGCGGTGGTCACCTCGGCCATGCACAGCGTCACCAACACTCTCACGGACGCGGCCACCCAGGCTAGCAGGAAGAAGAGGGACTATGTCAAGAAGGCCGCGGACGACCTCGCGGAGAGGCACAGGAAGGCGGCGGAGGACTCCATAGAGGACAAGGAGATACGCGCGAGGACGCTGGAGTCGCTGAGCGCCACCTGCGAGGACCTGAAGAACGTGCTCCTGGGCATCGCGCACATAGGGGAGCTCACCCCGAGGTCCAGGGACTATGTCCTCGGGTTCGGGGAGAGGCTCTCGGCGCCGCTGCTGGCCGGTGTCCTCGAGGACCTCGGGCTCAAGGCGAGGGCGTTCACCGGGGGCGAGGTCGGCATCGTCACTGACGACGACTACGGCTCCGCCCAGCCGCTCATGAACGTCACGACCCTCCAGGTGAGGCAGGCCCTCGAGCCCCTGATGGAGGACGGCGTCACACCGGTGATAAGCGGGTTCATCGCCCAGACCCAGGAAGGGATACAGACCACGATGGGGCGTGGTGGCTCAGACTTCACCGCGTCCATAGTGGGGGCGTCCATCAGGTGCGACGAGGTCTGGGTCTGGAAGGACGTCGACGGGCTCATGACCGCGAACCCGAAGCTGGTGAAGAACGCGAGGTTCATCGATTCCATATCATTCGCGGAGGCCATGGAGCTCGCCCACTTCGGGGCGGAGGTCATCCACCCGAAGGCGCTGGAGTGCGCCGCGAGGTACCAGCTCCCGTTCAGGGTCAAGAGCATCGCCGACCCGGATAGGCAGGGCTCCTCCATCGTGAGCGAGGCGAAGGTGAAGGACGGCGATGTCGTCAAGGCCATCACGAACATCAACGACGTGGACCTCATCACGGTCAGCGGCGCCAGCATGGTGGGCACCCCCAGGCTGCCGGCCAAGGTGCTCCAGATACTCACGGACGAGGCCATCGACGTGCTGATGATATCCCAGAGCTCGTCCGAGGAGAGCATCACGCTCGCCATCCCCAAGGAGGGCGGCTCGAAGGCCCAGAACGCCCTCGAGCTCTCGCTCCTGGGCTCGAAGCAGGTGAGGGAGGTCTCGATGGAGGCCGGCCTGAGCATAGTCGCCGTGGTCGGGGCGGGGATGAGGGGCACGCCGGGAGTGGCCGCCAGGGTCTTCACGACGATGGCCAGGGAGGGCATCAACATCCGGGCGATCGCCCAGGGCTCGTCCGAGCTGAACATATCGTTCATAATCAAGAGGAAGGACACCGAGAGGGCCATCCAGGCGCTCCATGACGACTTCAAGCTGGGGGGATGAGACATGCCAGGCAAGACGGGGACGCTCAGGAGCGACGCGGTCAAGAAGGGCACATCCAGGGCCGCGGCCAGAGGCCTGATGCGAGCGACGGGCATGAAGGACGAGGACTTCGACAAGCCGTTGGTGGCCATCGCCAACTCGTTCAACACCATCGTGCCAGGGCATATTCACCTGAACGAGCTCGTGGCCGAGGTCAAGAAGGGCGTCGAAGAGGCCGGGGGCGCCTGCTTCGAGTTCGGCGTCATGGGGATATGCGACGGCATAGCGATGGGGCTCGACGGCATGAGGTACTCGCTCCCGTCCAGGGAGATCGTGGCCGACACGGTCGAGTCGATGGTCGAGGCGCACGTCGCCGACAGCTGGGTGGGGGTCACCAACTGCGACAAGATAACCCCGGGCATGCTCATGGCAGCGGGCCGGCTCAACGTGCCCGCCGTGATGCTCACGGGCGGGCCGATGCTCCCGGGCCTGTTCAAGGGCCGCAAGCTGGACGTCATATCCATATTCGAGGCCGTCGGGGAACTGACGGCGGGGAAGATCTCCGAGGAGGAGTTCAACGAGGTCGAGCGCAGGGCGTGTCCGGGCGCTGGCTCGTGCTCCGGCCTGTTCACGGCGAACACGATGGCGTGCCTGACCGAGGCGCTCGGCATGAGCATCCCCGGGTGCGCCACCCAGCACGCCGTCTCGAAGGAGAAGCGCGAGACCGCGCGGAGGACCGGCGCGCTCGCGGTCGAGCTGGCGAGGGAGAACCGGCGCCCGAGGGACTTCGTGACGAAGGCCAGCTTCGAGAACGCGATAAGGGTGGAGAACGCCATCGGCGGGTCCACCAACACGACCCTGCACCTCATCGCGATCGCGAGGGAGTTCGGGGTCGAGCTCGACCTGTGCGAGTTCGACAGGCTGTCGAGGGAGACGAAGCACGTGGTCGCCCTGAAGCCTGGAGGGAAGCACTTCATGGACGACCTGGACCGCGCGGGGGGGATACCCGCGGTCATGTCCAGGCTCTCCGGGGCCCTGAAGGACGAGGGCACGGTGACCGGGGGGTCCATCCTGGGGGTCGCCAAGACTGCCAAGGTGGAGGACGATGACGTGATACGCCCGCTGGACAAGGCGTACCACGAGGAGGGCGGCATAGCGGTCCTGTTCGGGAACCTGGCCGAGGAGGGCTGCGTGATCAAGCAGTCAGCCGTCGCCGCGGCCATGAGGAGGTTCGAGGGGCCGGCGAAGGTGTTCGACACGGAGAGGGCCGCGACGGACGCGATGCTCAAGGGCAAGATAGCGCCCGGGGACGCGGTCGTCATCAGGTACCAGGGCCCCAAGGGGGCTCCGGGCATGCCCGAGATGCTCGGGCCCACCTCGATACTCGCTGGGCTCGGGCTCGGCGAGTCGGTGGCCTTGGTCACGGACGGCAGGTTCTCAGGAGGCACGAAGGGGCTCTCGATCGGCCACGTGTGCCCGGAGGCCTATGTCGGCGGGACGATCGCGGCGGTCAGGAACAAGGACATCATCAGGATCGACCTCGACTCGAGGGAGATAGAGGTGCTGATATCCCAGAAGGAGGTCAAGTCGAGGCTGAAGGAGAGGAAGCCGCCGAAGAGCGGCGTGTCCGGCTACCTCGCGCGATACAGGGAGGGCGTGAGCTCCGCCAGCTGTGGCGCGGTCATGGCCCCGCCGGAACCAGCCCGCCCGTCGCAGTGACAGGTAACATTATCACCCACCGGCCTAATGTGGCGTGAGCCCAGGAAGGGATCGACCGCATGTTGGACGCTGAGAGGATCGTCTTCGAGATAGTGCCAAGCGTCCTCGGCCTGTTCCTCGTGGCGTACTCGATCGCCCACATCAGGCGGATGAGGGCGGACTTCTTCACGGTCATACGGGGCTGGGTCTTCACGCTCTTCCTCGCGTCCTTGGTGATGCTATGGACGATGGAGATCGCGGGCGACCTCCTCGGGTCTTGGCCGGGCCAGGCGCGCGTGGGGAAAGACATCACTTTCGTCGTGGTGGTCGTCTGGCTCTCGACTTGCCTGGTCGCGCTCAACACCAGGTACAGGAGGTTCAGCACGCTGGACCACTTCTCCGAATGGATGAAGAGGCACCCGGCGAACGTGATCACGGTCTGGGGGACAGTCGGCCTGTTCGTGATCGTCTACGCGTGGGCCATGAACCCGATGGGCGAGCTCGTGACCGACGAGCCACTCCTGCTCGCGACGGTCATAGGGTACCTCGCGGCGTCCATCGTCATCGACCTCGTCCTGCCGTTCTCGAGGACCGAACCAGGCCTCGCGCCCAGGGCCAGGTTCGAGATGTTCGGGGGCATGAGGGCCATGACCTTGGCCTGGATGTGCATCCCGGTGGTCGCGCTCGTGTTCGACATCGTGCTCGAGTTCGTCGTGGGATACGACGGCCCGAACCCTTACATGTGGGCCCTGGTCGGGCTCTTCGCCGCGATACTGGGGACGGTCACGGACACGAGGTTCACGGCACTCATAGTGGACCCCGAGGTCGAGAGCGCGAAGCGGTCCGGTTTCAGGGCCTACGACATACCGAGGGGGCCGTACCTCATCGAGGACGAGAAGTCCGAGAGCGCCGTGAGGCTCTTCGCCGAGCTGATATCGCTCCCTCTCAGGCCGGACGCTGATGTCCCCGCGACCCATGAGTCCGCGTCGGCGACCCTCGAGTATCTCATACCCAAAGGCCTGATGGTCACGAGGGAGTACCCCGAGAACATCAGGGAGAACCACAAGATCCAGGTGACGCCCATCATATGGCTGACCGAGGCACCTGGGGAACGCAGGGTCGCCCCGACGAGCCTCGCTGTCCTGACGGACACGGTGATCAGGTTCATGGAGAGCGACCCGAACAGCATCGTCCTCCTGGAGGGGATCGAGTACCTCATCACATTCAACGACTTCAGGAAGGTCCTGAGGCACCTCGACTCGCTGAACGAGATCGCGTGGATCACGAAGGCGAGGCTGCTCGTCGCCATCAACCCGAAGGCGTACGACCCGAAGGAGTTGGCCATGCTCGAGCGCGACAGGAAGGTCGTGAGGGGCGAGGAGGGCATCGAGCAGCTCAGGAAGCGGTTCAAGGTGTCCTCGGGGACCCCCGCCTGACGGGGGCTCGCCGGCATGAGTCAGTGCTCGATCTCCCGAGCAAGGGATTTATAGCATGACATGGTTGCCATTGACAAGAGCTGAGCACCCAAGACCGCACGCAATCGCTGCTCAGCCCAGTCGAGGGGGGAATGAGAAGCTGAGGAGATCTTTCAGATTTGGAGCGATGGCCGCTGTCGGGATGATGGTGCTCATGATGGCACCGACTTCGACAACGGCCGGGGAAGACGGCGCGGACTGGACGTTCATGGTGTATCTCGACGCCGACAACAGCCTGGAGTCGTGGGGCGTGCTGAACCTCGAGTGGCTCGAGATGGTCGGCTCGACTCCCGATGTGAACTTCGTCGTGCTCATGGACACATACACCGGACCGGCAGACCTGCTGTACGTCGAGTACGGCGGCTCAGTGCAGATCGGCGCCGACTACGGATACCCGAAAGAAGTCAACATGGCTGACCCGACGGTGCTGGAGTGGTTCATAGAGGTAACCTGCGACAGCTACCCGGCCGAGAAGTACGCGCTCATACTCTGGGACCACGGCGGCGGATGGCGCGGCCTGTGCTGGGACGACACGACATATGAGGAGACCGGCGTGGACGACTGCATCACCATGGTCGAGCTGAGGGACGCGATGGCGGGGGCGTTCGAGGACACCGGGGAGGTCATGGACGTCGTCGGGTTCGATCTTTGCCTGATGGCCATGCCCGAGGTCGCCTACCAGGTCAGGGACTACGCGGACTACGTCGTCTTCAGCGAAGAGACGGTGCCCGGCCAGGGCTACCCGTACGACGCGGTCGCCCAGGCGCTCGTGGACGAGCCTACCATGGACGGCATGGAGCTGTCCGAGGTGATCGTGATCGAGTACGCGGCGTTCTACGAGGAACTGAACATCAGGGATGTGACGATCAGCGCGTTCGACATGGCGTACATGGACGAGCTCACCGCCGCGGTGGACTACCTGGGCGCGGAGCTCCTTGACGGGCTGTTCACCTACATGAACAACATCCAGAGGGACGCGATCCTGGCCCAGGAGTACTACTACCCGTACAACATCGACCTCATGGGCTTCGCGGACAACCTGCTCGGTGACGCCGTGATAGACGATGATGGCATCAAGGAGGCCGCCGCGCTCGTGTGCGACGCAGTCGATGACGGCATATTCGCGTGCATCAACGGGGACCACAACTACAAGTCCAACGGGATAGCCATATACCTCCCGACGACCAACGAGGGGATGCACCACATCAAGGACGACTACATCGACGTGCCGTTCGCGACCGAGACCAGCTGGTACGACTTCGTCGAGGCGTTCTCGCACTTCTACGGGCGGACGTGGGGCATAGACACACCGGTCAGGGCGGTCTAGGGCTCCCATCGGATGAAGTGAAACCCTTTCAAGAAACCCATTTGCCCTTTTCGATTGAGCCTTGCGCGGAGGTCACGCCTTCTTGTACGAGCCGAGGACCTTCACGAAAGCCCCGGTCTTGAGCAGGCCCCCGACGGCCGCGTGGCAGTCAGGGTCGTCCATGCCGCGCTCGATGTCGGCGTAGAACACATAGACCCAGGGCTTGTTCCTCCTCGGCCTGGACTCGAGCTTGGAGAGGTTCACGCCCCTGGACGCGAACTCGCCCAGGCACTTATGCAGCGCTCCAGGCGCGTTCTTGGTCGCGAACACGACCGAGGTCTTGTCCGCGCCGTCGACCGGGCCAGGGTTCTTCTCGAGGACGAAGAACCTGGTGAAGTTGGCGTCCTCGCTCTGCACGTCCTCCTTCAGGATCTTCAGGCCGTACACGCCCGCGGCCCTCTTGCTGGCGATGGCCGCCGTGTCGGTCCTCTTCGACTCGGCCACCATCTTGGCGCTGCCCGCGGTGTCGTAGGACGCGATGGTCTTCCACTCAGGGTGGTTCTGGAGGAACTTCCTGCTCTGGCCGAGGGCCTGCGGGTGGCTCAGGACCTCCTTGACCGAGGACATGGTGGCGCCTTCCACAGCCATGAGGCAGTGCTTGACCGGGACGATGACCTCCCCGACGACCGTGAGGTCGTGGTCCAGGAGGAGGTCGTTCACCTGCGTCACGCTGCCCTCGATCGAGTTCTCCACGGGGACGACGGCGTGAGTGACCTCGTCCTTCTCGACGGCGGTGAACACTGAGTAGAAGTCCGGGTAGGGCCGAGTCTCGACCCCTGCCCCGAAATATGTCAGGCAGGCGTCTTCCGAGTATGCCCCGCGCTCCCCCTGGAACGACACCAGGCGCTTCGCCTTCGCCATCGACCGCTGTACAAGAATCAGCCTATTTCTAGTCTCGCAAACGGCCCGGGTCCTGGCCAGGGCGGCCCGTTGCACAAAACTGTCCACCGGGCCGGGGCATCTGGCTGGCTGAGATAACTCCAAACATTTATATCGGTCGGAACCATGAGGAACTTTGCCACGCCAAGACGGTGTGGACCCACTGATACACGGAGGTTAGGAATGGCACCACAGAGCAACGCGCTGCTTATTCTGCCCTTGGGGCTGCTTCTCCTAGCCTAAGTGCTGCAGTGAGGGTTTTTTGGAGAGTGTTTTGATGCCAACACAAGCTCCGAGTGAGAGTGCTAAACCGGGCGAAGAGGGCGGGTTCAGGATACCCGATGCGGGCGTGTTCGTGAGCGACTACAACAAGCAGATCTTCAAGGCTACCAGGATGCCTGAGAGGGTCAAGATCCTCGACACGACCCTCAGGGACGGGGAGCAGACGCCGAACGTCGCGCTGTCCGTGGACGACAAGCTGAAGATCGCGCAGGCCCTGGACGAGCTCGGAGTGGACATCATCGAGGCGGGCTTCGCCGTGAACTCCGAGGGCGAGGCCGAGGCCGTCAAGAGGATCGCCGGGGCCGGCCTCAAGAGCGAGGTCTGCAGCCTGTGCAGGGCATCCACACAGGACATAGACGCGGCCCTCGCGTGCGACGTCGACTCCGTCCACATATTCCTGGCCACATCCAAGGTCCATCTCGAGAAGAAGCTCAAGATCACGCAGCAGGAGGCCGTCGAGAAGGCGGTCGCGTCCGTGCTGTACGCGAAGCAGCACGGGCTCGTCGCCGAGTTCAGCTGCGAGGACGCCACGAGGACCGAGCTGTCGTTCCTCAGGGTCGTGCACAAGGCGGTCACGGACGCTGGCGTGGACAGGATAGACGTCCCGGATACCGTGGGGGTCATGACGCCGCAGGCTATGATGCAGTTCGTGTCCGAGATCAAGAAGGACGCGAAGGTCCCCTTGGCGGTGCACTGCCACGACGACTTCGGGATGTCAGTCGCGAACTCCTTGGCCGGAGTGCTCGGCGGGGCTGAGGAGGTGCACGTGACGGTCAACGGCCTGGGCGAGAGGGCGGGCAACGCCGCGCTCGAGGAGGTGGTCATGGGACTCCAGGCGTTCTACGGCCTCAAGACCAGGATCAACACGAGGAAGATGGCGTTCGTGTCCAGGCTGGTGTCCCAGCTCACGGGCGTCGCCGTGCAGCCGAACAAGGCGATTGTGGGCGAGAACGCGTTCTCGCACGAGGCGGGGATACACGTCCACGGCGTGCTGAGCGAGTCCTCGACCTACGAGCCGATGCGGCCCGAAATCGTGGGCAAGGAGAGGACGCTCGTGGTCGGGAAGCACTCCGGGGTGCACGCGGTCCAGAACAAGCTCAAGGAGTACGGCCTCGACCTCAACCCAGACCAGATGAAGGAGGTCGTCACGAGGATCAAGAAGTACGCCGAGTCGGGCAAGAAGCTGGACGACGCGGAGTTGCTAGCGGTGGCGTACGACGTCATGGGACAGGAGGTGGAGCCGGCCATCAGGCTCGAGGAGTTCACCGTGTTCACCGGGCTCAACTTCACGCCCACCGCGACCGTCGTGCTCAACATAGACGGCGAGGTCAGGAGGGCCTCGGAGACGGGGGTGGGCCCGATAGACGCCAGCGTGAGCGCCATCAGGACCGCGGTCTCGAAGAACATCGTGCTCAGGCAGTTCAGGCTCGAGGCTATCACCGGCGGGTCGAACGCGCTGTGCGAGGTCACGGTCAAGCTGGGCGACTGCGAGGACGAGCAGCTGTTGGCGCTCGGGAAGAGCGTCGGATCGGACATAGTCACGACCAGCGTCGACGCGATGATCGAGGGACTGAACAGGCTCTGGGTGCACAAGCTCAGGTCCAATGGCGATAAGACTAAGAGGAAGGCCTACTGAATCAGGGGCCGCTCATCGGAGGAGGTGTACGCATGCCCAGGACGATGGCTGAGAAGATATTGTCCGCCAAGGCCCAGAAGGACGTCTCGCCCGGCGAGATAGTCGAGGCCGAGGTGGACTACGTGATGGTGAACGACATCACGGCCCCGGCCGCCTTCGACGAGTTCGAGGGCATGTGCACGCCGGTGCTCGAGAAGAAGGTCGTGCTCATACCGGACCACTACGTGCCGAACAAGGACGTCGCGTCCGCCATCCAGGCGAAGAAGATGCGGGACTTCGCGAGGAAGTACCGCATCCAGAACTACTTCGACATAGGCTCGGGGGGCGTGTGCCACCAGGTCATGATAGAGAAGGGCTTCGCCGCCCCCGGCAGGCTCATAGTCGGCGCGGACTCCCACACATGCTCCTACGGCGCCCTGGGGGCGTTCGCAACGGGGATAGGGAGCACCGAGGCGGCCACCGTGTTCGCCCGAGGGGTCCTCTGGTTCAAGGTCCCGGAGTCGATGAAGTTCGTCGTCGACGGCCAGCTCAGGAGACACGTCATGGGCAAGGACATCATACTCACGATCATAGGGGACATAGGGGTCGAAGGGGCCCTCTACAAGTCGATGGAGGTCCAGGGGACGGCAGTGTCCAGCCTCGAGGTCTCCGACAGGGTCACGATCTCGAACATGGGCATCGAGGCCGGCGCCAAGGCCTGCATGATCCCGCCCGACGCCAAGGTCGACCAGTACCTCAAGGGGCGCGTGAGAGGGCCTTACGCGAACGTGCTGGCTGACAAGGGCGCAGGCTACGTTGACGTGAGGGAGTACCCCGCGGAGGACATCGTCCCGGTCGTCGCGAGGCCGTCCCTCCCGAGCAATGTGGCCCCGGCGAGCGAGGTCGGGGTCCAGATAGACCAGGCGTACCTCGGCTCCTGCACCAACGGCAGGATGGAGGACCTCAGGGTCGCGGCCGCGATCCTGAAGGGCCGGAAGGTCAAGGAAGGCGTAAGGCTCCTGGTCGTGCCCGCGAGCAAGGAGGTGTTCGACCAGGCCTCGGCGGAGGGGCTGTTCAAGGTCTTCTCGGACGCCGGGGCGTTCATATCCGGCCCGACCTGCGGCGCGTGCCTGGGCGGGTACATGGGCGTGCTCGCCCCCGGCGAGAAGTGCGTGAGCACGACCAACAGGAACTTCGTCGGGAGGATGGGCCACAAGGACTCCGAGGTGTACCTCGCGAGCCCCGCGGTCGTCGCGGCGAGCGCCGTCGCTGGAAGGATCGTGGACCCGTCGGAGGTGGTCGGGTGAAGACCGTCTTCAAGGGCAACGCATGGACGTTCGGTGACAACGTGGACACGGACCAGATCATACCCGCGGAGCACCTGGTGACCATGGACAACAAGGAGCTCGCCCGGCACGCGTTCTCGAAGGTCGCGCCTGACTTCGCGAAGATGGTCGTCGCGGGGGACATCGTCGTGGCCAAGAGGAACTTCGGGTGCGGCTCCAGCAGGGAGCACGCCCCGAGGGCGCTCATGGGCGCGGGAGTCTCGTGCGTCGTCGCCGAGTCGTTCGCGAGGATATTCTTCAGGAACTCGATCAACATCGGCCTGCCGCTGGTCGAGGCGAAGCTCGCGGCCAAGGACGGCGACAGGGTGACGGTGGACCTCGGGAAGGGGGCCGCCAGGAACGAGTCGACCGGCCATGAGGCCGGGTTCGCCAGCTATCCCCCGTTCGTCATGATGCTCATCGAGAAAGGGGGCCTCGTCCCCTACACCATGGAGATGTTGGGTTGCAGAAGATAGGTGTCATTCCAGGGGACGGCATAGGCCCCGAGGTCGTCGGGGAGGCGCGGAAGGTGCTGGACGTCGCTTGCGAGAGGAACGACATCTCCCTCGACTTCGAGGAGTTCCCGCTCGGCGCCGCGCACTATCTCAAGACCGGCGAGGTCCTGTCCGAGGAGACGATATCGAGGCTCGGCGAGAAGGACGCGGTCCTGCTCGGGGCCATGGGCGACCCGCGCGTCAAGCCAGGCGTGCTGGAGAAGGGCGTGCTCCTCAGGCTCAGGTTCCACTTCGACCAGTACGTCAACCTCCGGCCGGTGCAACTGTTCGACGGGGTCCCATCACCCCTGGCAGGGGACCGCCGCAGGATCGACATGTTCTTCGTCCGCGAGAACACCGAAGACTTCTACGTGGGCCTGGGAGGAAGGGTCGGTAGAGGGAAGTCGCGCACGGAGCTGGACCTCCTCAGGACGGCGTACGAGGCCAAATTCGATGTCGGGATCGACCTGAAGGACGAGGAGGAGCTCGCCTACCAGATAGGCGTGGTCACGAAGGGAGGGGCCGACCGAGTCGCGGACTTCGCGTTCAAGCTGGCGAAGGAGAGGCATGTCGACCTCGTCACGTCTGTGGACAAGGCCAACGTGCTCACGGAGGTCTACGGGCTCTGGCGCGAGGCTATCGAGCGCGCGTCCATGAGGCACGGGATCGCGAAGGAGTTCCTGTATGTAGACGCCGTCGCTCTGTACATGGTCAGGAACCCGG
>JAUPMC010000175.1 GCA_030836605.1 Thermoplasmatota archaeon
GAAACTGCTCTGGAACACCATCGCGCCGGTTATGTTCCCCAGGGCAAGGGTGTCCTTGCCCCTAAGATACCAGATGACGCTGTTGAACTTCTCCGGGAGCTCGGTCGCGATCGGTGCGATGAGGAACGCGAGTATCATCGGCGCGATACCGACGGCCGCGGCCACCATCTCCACCTCCTCGACGAACAACTTCGCCCCGATTATGATGCCTACGAGCGCCGCCACCACCTGGAAGAGTATCATGGCCATGCCGAAGGTGTTCTTCGCGGGCGATATCTTGAAGAGCCTCCCGAGGTACAGCGCAGGACAGGCTCCTTCGCTCATGTCGGACTCCTCTTTGAGGAGCTGCCTCATGTAAAGCACGTACATGGCGATCAAGCAGACCGCCGCACCGTAGTTGATGTACGAGGAGTCGAAGGAATCCTGGAGGCTCAGGAGTCCGCACACCAGCGCGACGAGGTACATGCCCATGAAGAACCTCAGGTCGCGCTCAGCGTGCCCGGACTTTAGTACAAGGCAGCTGTTCCGCTTGCCCTTCCGGCAGGCGTACCATATCGTCACGCCCCCGACGAACATGGCAAGGGTGCCGAGCATGAACGGGGCGCCCAGGATGGCGCCCTCCCCGATCTCCTCGCCCTCCTCGGCGCTGCCGAGGAATATCGCGATGAGCGGGATGATGGTCTCAGGCATGGCGGTCCCGACCGCCGCGAGTATGCTCCCCGTCGCGGTCTCGGCGAGGCCCAGTCTGCAGCCCAGCCACTCGACCCCGTTGACGAATATCTCGCAGCTCAGGAGGATTATGAACAGGCCTGCGATAAGGACCCCGACACCAAATATGTCGACTGCCAAAGGGACACCTGGCCCGGACTATGGCCATAGGATACTTAAACCATTCTGACGGACATCCCCGGGAGAGACTCCCTTGCCATCCAGCTGGACCCCATAAGTGTTAAGTAATGACACGAGTTGACTGCGAGTTGATGTTCAGTTCCTTGAAGGCCAAGCGCGCCAGTACCCCCTGGCACCTGAGAGTGCTTTACCTCTCCACGTTCCTCCTCAGGACCGCCTTCGGGGCGCTCCTCCTCCTCATAGCTAGCTATGTCCCGTATGACACGAACTACGAGGCTCTGCTCAATGTCGCGATCATCGCGGTCCCGTACCCGCTCGCGGAGATGGTGACGGCCAACTACTTCGGCCTCCTGAGCGACAGGACGGGAAGGAAGGTCATCATAGTCGCGGGGACGACGCTCGCGGCCGTCGTGGTCGCGCTCTACACCCTCTCGAACAACGTCTGGTACCTCGCGACCATGCATGGGATCCACGGCATCGGCGCCGCGGCGACGGTGGCACCTGCGATCGCGATGATCGCGGACCACGCGGACGCATGCGACAGGGGCAGGCAGATGGGGTGGTTCGACTACTCGACGTTCCTGGGATACATCCTGGGGGCGGTGGTCGGCGGGTTCATGATAGATTACACTGGCGCGACGGCAGGGTTCGTCATCGTCGCCGTGCTCCTCGGGACCTCCGCCTTGATGTTGCAGCTCCTGGTGAAGAAGGAGAAGCCGGTCGTGAGGGCCTCCTCCCTGGAGGGTTTCCAGGCCCTGAAGAAGGTGTTCAAGGTCAAGGAGATCAGGCTGATGTTCCCCATCTGGCTGATCATAGCGACCATACTGGGACTGGCGATCACCTACCTCCCCAGGATCATGCTGAGCGAGGACATATCAGGGACCACGATAGGCATCATGTTCGCGGCAGCAGGGGTCGCGCTCGGGCTCCTACAGCCCTTCTGGGGGAAGGTCTCCGACATCGTCGGCCGCATACCGGTCATGGCCTACGGGGTGTTCAGCATATTCGGCATCGTCCTGATGGTCCTGTTCTTCTCGGAGTATGCGTTCGAGATGACGGACGAGGGCATCGATTTCAAGCTCCTCGGCATGATACCGCTGGGCATCCTGGGGCTGGGCGCCGGGGCGTTCGTCCCAGCGGCACTCGCCATGATGGCCGACTCGTCCGACGAGGAGTGCTATGGCTCGACGATGGGGCTCTACTCGTTCGCGCTCGGGTTCGGCGCGTTCATCGCTGAAGGGCTCGGGCTGGGAATCATACTGGTCAGCGGGGCCACGGACGAGGACGAGATGGCCCCCGTATGGCTGCTGTACCTCGCCGCCGCGCTCATCATCCTGGCAGTCATCATGATGATCTGGTTCTTCCTCGCGAACGTCATAGCCAAGAAACTCGCCGCGAGACGGAACGTGCAGAGATGATCGAGGTCGACGGATCCCATGGGGAGGGGGGAGGCCAGGTCCTCAGGACCGCAGTCTCCCTATCGGCCGTGCTCCGGGAGCCGGTCCGCGTGACGGACATAAGGGCGGGAAGGCCGAACCCCGGCCTGGCCGCGCAACATGTCGCCGGGATTGGAGCCGTCGCGGAGCTCTGCGACGCCGAGGTCGACGGCGTGTCCGTGGGGTCGGAGGAAGTCACGTTCCGTCCTGGCGCACTGGTGGGCGGGGAGTTCGATTTCGACATAGGGACCGCCGGCAGCACATCCCTGGTCCTGCAGGCGTGCCTGCTGCCTGCGGCGTTCTCGAAGTCCCTGGTCACACTGACGCTCAAGGGGGGCACTGACACGAAGTGGTCTCCGCCGGTCGATTTCATGAGGCTCGTCCATACGCCGATCGTCCGGCGCATGGGGGTGTCGGTCGACATCGACCTCGTCCGCCGGGGGTTCTACCCAGAGGGCGGCGGGGAGATCGTGGCCCGCATAGACCCATGCCCCGGGATCAGGGGCGTGGACCTTGGACACAGAGGGGGTTTCCTCAGGGTGTCGGGGGTCGCGTACGCCCAGAACCTGCCTGAACATGTGGTCTCGCGGACGAAGCACGCGGCCCTCAAGGCCCTGGTAGAGCACAAGAACGTGAAGGTGGACTCCGAGCGGAGCTCCGGCACGAGCACAGGGGCCGGGGTGGTGCTCGCGGCCGAGTACGAGAACACCGTCCTCGGAGCTTCCGTGTTGGGGCAGAGGGGGTTGAAGGCGGAGACCCTGGGAGAGACCTGCGCGACCGACCTAGCGGAGGCGATGCGCTCGGGAGCCACCGTCGACGAGCACACGCTCGACCAGATCTTGCCGTACATGGCGCTCGCCAAGGAGGGGTCTGTGATACTCGCGGAGGAGCTGACCGGCCATGCGGAGACAAACATGTGGGTCATCGAGAGGTTCCTCGGGCGCAGGTTCGCAGTGGGGAAGAGAGATCCCTTGGTCGAGGTGCGCACGGCCTAGCCGTACATCTCCGGCCGGGGCGGGGCCTTGTCGCCCTTCTTGACGACCGCCTGCTTCTGTATCTCTCGTATGTGCTCCTCGATGCGCTTGGCCTCCTCGAAGAGCGGCTTGGCGTCGAAGTCTATGCCCAGGAGTATGTCGTCTATCGCCTCGAGCACGAGCGCCGCGGCCTTCGCGTCCGGGAAGTCCGGGTGCGCCTCAGCCAGGAGCGTGACCACGTCGAAATCGCGTTTCCTGCCCTCGTTCAAGAGCACGCCCGCGACTCCCGATATAACTCCCTCCTCGAACTGGCGTATGCCGTGCTCCTTCAGGAGCTCCCTGGCCCTGGGGGTGCTCGCGATGCCGAAGACGACATCGGATATGTCCGCGCTGTCCCTGATCTCAGGGTCGAGGACGAGACCCTCCGGAGACACGATCATCCTGCACCTCTGCTCGACCGCCCAGTCGACGAGGACGCGTGATATGGGGCGGATCAAGTTCGCAGGCGCCTGGAACTCCGATATGAACGCGACGAGCTGGTCCCCGCGCTGGCCCTTGTCGCTCGCGTATATCCTGACCGGGCTGAGCGGGGTGGCGTCCCTGATCAGCGAGACCGTCGGGAACTGCGGGGAGTCCATGATGCCGACGTGCTCCATCTTCAGGACCTTGATGAGGTAGTTCGCCGAGATCGAGCTGACGAGACCCACGCTCGGGAACCCGTCGATTATGGTCGCCCCCCGGAGGTCCTTCTTCTTCAGCTCGAAGATGCGTATGTCGTTCTCTTGCATCGGCCTGGGAATAAGAGAGAGCGCTCATAAACCTTGGTAAGGGCCTCGGTCGCTGAGGCCGGACGACCGAACGAGTGCCAGGCAGGCTCGGAGGCGTGAGCTGGCGCCCAGGCGCCGGGCGCCCGAGCGTGGAGGCCGTCGGTCTTCCCGCGTCGGCCAGTGCGGGGGCATCCGCCCTACCCGCGGGCCTCACTGTGCTTTTGTTTCTTTCGTCGGCAACAAGGAGCGAAGGGTTATTACTCGGTCGGCCCTTCTTTGGCCGGGGAGCACTTGAAGACGATAATCAACTGCGCGATGTCCGCAGACGGGAAGATCGCTCTCAAGTCGAGGAGACAGACCAAGATATCCGACGAGCAGGACAAGAAGCGCGTCCACGAGCTCAGGAACTCGGTCGACGCCATCCTCGTCGGGGTGGACACGGTTCTATCCGACGACCCCAAGCTCACGGTCAAAGAGAAGTATGTCAAGAACCCGAAGCACCCGATCAGGATCGTCCTTGACTCCGATGGTCGGACGCCCACTGACGCGCTCGTGCTCAACGGGGCCGCGAAGACGATCATCGTGACGAACGAGCGCTGCGGCAAGACCTTCCCGAACGCCGAGGTCATCAGGTGCGGGAAGGAGGATGTGGACATCGAGAGGCTCGTGCAGGAACTCGAGCGGAGAGGCATCCGGAAGATGCTGGTAGAGGGGGGCTCGAAGGTCATCTGGTCGTTCCTGAGGACCCACATCGCGGACGAGGTCTGCATATTCATAGGGAGCATGGTGATAGGTGGAGACAGCGCGCCCACGCCAGCCGGCGGACCGGGCGCCGAGGACGAGAAGGACATCGTCCATATGAGGCTCAAGGACGCTGAAGTGCTAGGGAGCGGCGTCCTCGTCAAGTACGAGGTGGTTAAGTGACAGACCAGCAGGTGAAGCCGAGGTTCGTGGCCGACAACATGCTCGGCTCGCTCGCCAAGTGGCTAAGGATGATAGGCTACGACACCGTCTACGACAAGAACCTGGACGACAAGGCGATAGCGGCCTCCGCCAGGGCGGAGAGCCGGTCCGTCCTGACCAGGGACAAGGAGCTCGCGAAGGAGCCCGGGGCGCTGCTCGTCGAGAGCGACGACCTGGACGCGCAGCTCGCGGCGGTCAAGGCGAAGTTCGGCCTGATGTTCGACGAATCGGCGATAAGGTGCACCTCGTGCAACGGGGGGCTCGTCGAGGTGCCCAAGGAGCAGGCGAAGGAGTCGGTCCCCGAAGGCGCGTTCGCGGCGAACGACAAGTTCTGGAAGTGCGCCGGCTGCGGCAAGGTGTACTGGCGTGGGTCTCACTGGCTTGG
>JAUPMC010000176.1 GCA_030836605.1 Thermoplasmatota archaeon
CGACGCTCTTCCGATCTCTGACCTCTTCCTCGCTCTTAGCCTCTGCCGGCTTCCGGACCTTGCGTGCCATCGACAGCCCCGTCCTTCACAAGTACCAGACACGAAGGGGCCTTTATCCCTTTCGCCCAGCGCCCCCCCCCCCCGACCGGCCCCGGAAAGCACCACCGCCCGATGGCTATACAGAACGCCCCCTGCACAACATTCATGAACGGGCAGGGGGTTGCAGTAGGCGTGCCCCCAGTAGGGGCGCGTTGCGCCGGGCCCCTGGCCATGGCGAGCGGAACAGGGTGACGTGACAAGATGCGCGAGGGAACTGGTTATTCCCCCCAGCATGCGGAGGAGATCCTGGGGAGGATGAAAGGGGAGATAGGCGAGGTCGTCATCGGCTACGAGGAGCAGGTGGAGGACTTCCTCACGTGCCTCATATCCGAGGGGCACCTGCTCATGCAGGGCGTCCCCGGCGTCGCGAAGACCACGCTCGCGAAGACCTTCACCCAGGTCTCCGGCATGTCCTACAGGAGGATCCAGTTCACCCAGGACCTGCTCCCCGCGGACATCACTGGCCACTACTTCTACAACCAGAAGACGACCGAGTTCGAGATCAGGAAGGGGCCCCTCTTCGCCAGCATCGTATTGGCGGACGAGATAAACAGGGCGCCCCCGAAGACGCAGTCCGCCCTGCTCGAGGCGATGCAGGAGAGGAGGGTGACCATCGAGGGCACGACCTTCGAGCTGCCCTTCCCGTTCATGGTCGTCGCAACGCTGAACCCCATCGAGACGGAGGGCGTCTACCCGCTGCCCGAGGCGCAGGTGGACAGGTTCATGATCAAGAGCAGGATGGACTACCTCGGCCCCGAGGACGAGCTGGGCCTGCTGAGGCTCAAGGGCATCGTCGCGGAGGAGCCGAAGGTCGTGCTGACCGTCAAGGACGTCGAGCAGATGAAGGAGGCAGTCATAGACGTCCATACACACGAGTCCATCCTCGGGTACGTCCGGGACATAATGCGGATATCCAGGGAGATGGAACAGCTGGAGCTCGGCCTGAGCCCCAGGGGCGGCATCCACCTGATGCAGTCGTCGAAGGCCCACGCCCTCCTGTACGGGAGGGACTACGCGATACCCGACGACGTCAAGGCCATGGCCCACAAGGTGATCGACCACAGGCTCATACTCACCCCCGAGGCAGAGCTGGACGGGCAGACCCAGGCGAGCGTGACGGACATGATCCTATCCCAGGTCCCAGTGCCCAAGGGGGACTTCAAGGAAGGGAGATGACGGCGTCTCAAGAGTGAGGACCTTGCAGACTTCTCCGCTCGGACTGGTGCTTCTGACCGCATGCGTCGCCTTCGCGCTGGCAGGGTTCCTGTTCACGGCAGTGTCGTGGGTCATCGTTTGCGTCGCCGTGCTCTCGATGATGGCATACGCCCGCTGGCGCTTCGCCGGGGAGCTCTCCGGCGCCAAGCCGCTCGTCGAACACGAGGTCCTCGACAGGATGGCCTTCGCCCAGGAGCCGGTCGGAATCAAGGTCAGGGTCACGAACCCTGGCGACGAGACGCTCAGGGCCGTGCTCAGGGACGCGCTGCCGGAGGGGAGCGCCCTCGGGATAGGGAACAACGTCGTCACAATCTCTGTGCCCCCCAGATCGGTGCACTCATTCACATACTCGTTCATCCCGGCCAGACGGGGCTCGCACGCGGTCGGGAGGCTGACCGTCCACAGGACCGACGCGTTCGGGCTCTTCGAGCACGAGGAGGAGGCGGACGGCGGGGAGGTCCTCAACGTGCACACCCGCAAGGAGAGCTTCGACACCGCCAGGAAGATCGCCGGGAGGGAGCACTTCGAATACTCCGGCATGTCGAGGACTCCCGCAATCGTGCTGAGGGAGTTCGAGTTCGACGGGCTCAGGGAGCACCAGCCAGGGGACAAGACGAGGGACGTCTACTGGAAAGGGCTCTCGAAGACTGGCCAGCTCATGACCAAGATGTACAAGAAGGAGGGGACGCTCAGGACCATGATATTCGTGGACTGCAGCAGGAGCATGAGGCTCGCGACGGGCGGCATGGCGAGGCTAGACCACGCGGTCGACCTCGGGCTCCAGCTCTCGAACGTGCTCCTCAGCAGCTTCCACCCCGCGGGCGTCGCGACCTACGACGAGGTCTCTGTCACCGGGCAGGCGCAGCCGGCGCTGGGCAAGCACCAGTTCGAGAGGATCACGAAGGTCCTCAGGGGCACGCCGGGGGCAATCGTCACCGAGGAGTCCGGCCCGCCCCCCGCGAAGCCTGTCCCTGACAGCGGCGGGGCCAACGGCAACGGCGCGAACCGGGCTGAGGGCGCCGCGTTCCTGGACGCCGTGAAGACGGTGAGGTTCGACAAGGGGAGGCGTTCGGCGGGCCTGGGGCTCGAGGGCATCGCCAGGGACATCATCGCCCACAGCAAGGGGCAGGAGCTGCTCTTCATAATCGTCTCGGACCTGGTCTCCTCCCGCGACGCCGTCCTCGCCACGGCGAGGCTGTGCCAGCGCACCGGGAACAGGCTCCTGGTCATACAGACCTACGAGGACTGGTACGCGCCCCCGCCGAAGGAGATGGACGTCCAGGAGGGCGAGAGGCTGTACGACAGGCTCTCCGAGGGGATCAAGCTCGAGGGGGCACTCCGGAGGGCCGGGGCGACCTTCCTGAGGGTCGGCCCCGCCGACACGACCGCCAGGATAGTCAGGAGCGTCAGGAGGGGAATCGCGTGACGACCGTCACATCCGTCACGAGGATGGCCGCGGTGCTCGCATCCGGGAGCGCCATGCTCCTGTTCTCCAAGGTGACATTCTCGACGCTGGTGCCCATGCTCGTGGGGATCATGCTCATCCTCCTGGGGGTGGCCATCGCCTACCGGCCGTCCTCGGTCCTCGGGCTCCTCATCGTGCTGACGGCGTCTGCCCTCGCCTCCGACGTCTGGACGCTCACGGACATCGGGGGCGTCCTCAGGGCGACCGCCGCGATCTACGTCCCCTCGCTGGTGATGGCGTGGGCGGCGCTCTCATGCGAGCCTGGCGAGCCGCACGAGCTGAGGTTCCGGAGGAGGGCTTCCGCCAGGCTGCTCGCCATGGCTGCCGCGTGCCTCCTCAGCGTGCCGCTGTTCGCCGTGTGCGTCGGCCTCGTGCTGCCGACCGCGTCGATGGGCGTTTCGACGATGACGGAGATGTCGGTCATCCTCCTGGCGGCCGTCGCCGCCGTGCTGGTCCTCACACGCCAGGCGCGCTCCGCGAACAACAGTTAAATAGCCTGGACATTGTGCTCGTCAGCGTTGATATCCAAAGGCGAATGGCTCCTCCTGCTGGGGTCTACGCTCATCGCGGGGGCGCTCTACAACCACTACATGGGGCACTCCGCCCTCCTCATCGAGATCGTCATGGTGGCCGTGGGCTGCACGCTCGCGATATACGCCGCCAAGGCCCTGGCGGTCCCCGAGGAGGAGGCCGCCCACGGCATGCTGGTGGACATCCTCTGCAGGTTCTTCCCGAAGGAGAGGTGCAGGACCGTCATCCCGATGCTCGGGTTCCTGCTGCTGTTCGCCTGGTCCACTTGGAAGATCGTGGTCAACGGGGAGACCAACCTGCGCATGGAGGACTTCATCGTCACGCTCCTGGGCCTCTCGCTCGTCGTCTACTACTCGGGCCCGAGCGCGTTCGCGGACGTGAAGGACTTCGTCGTGCTCTACCTGGCGTTCCTCACGATCGTCTTCGTGATCATCTGGCGCACGTACTACTTCGTGACGGGCGAGTCGCACTACGAGATAACCTCGTACGCGGAGTACTACGCCGTCACCCTCCCCGTCGTCGCGTCCCTGGACTTCCTCGGGTTCCACGTGA
>JAUPMC010000177.1 GCA_030836605.1 Thermoplasmatota archaeon
CCTGTCCCTGTCGACCGGTCTAGGGTCCGACGTGTTGAGGCTGGGCGGGCTCAAGATATTCTGTGACGGCGCGTTGGGCGCGAGGACGGCCGCGTTGTCGGAGCCGTATTCGGACGACCCTGGGAACAAGGGCATGTTCATGCAGTCGAGGGAGAAGCTCGACGAGACGACCTCCGAGGCGAGCGAGGCGGGGATACAGCTCGTTATCCACGCGATAGGGGATAAGGGGATAGACGCGGCGATATCGTCGATAGAGAAGGCCCTCAAGGCGTCCCCGAGCCGGGACCACAGGCACCGGATCGAGCATCTCGAACTGCCGTCCTCGGAACATCTGCGAAGGATGCGGAGACTGCGCATCATCGCGTCCATGCAGCCGAACTTCGTCGGCGAGTGGGGCGGCACGAATGGGATGTACTACGGCCGACTCGGCGAAGGCAGGGCAGTGAGGAACAACCCATTCAGGGAGGTCCTGGACTCGAAGGTGAGACTGGTGTTCGGCTCGGACTGCATGCCTTTCTCACCGCTCTACGGGGTGACCTCAGCCGTGAAGGCCCCCCATGTCGCCCAGCGCATAACCACGGAGGAGGCCGTCGCTGCGTACACTCGTGACGCGGCATACGCCTCGTTCGAGGAGAACCTGAAGGGCACGATCGCGAACGGCAAGTTCGCGGACATGGTGGTGCTATCGTCCGACCCGTTCAGTGACCCGGACTCATTCAAGAACGTGATGATCCTGAAGACCGTCGTGGGCGGAGACGTCGTCTACGAGAGGACGAAGCCCGGGGGCGGAGCCGCATGACCGGAGGTCCCGCGATCGTGAGCACCGCCGGGGCTCCGAGGCCCGTGGGGCCTTACTCACAGGCGGTCGAGGCCGGAGGCTTCCTGTTCCTGTCCGGTCAGATAGGTCTTGACCCGGGGTCGGGCCAGTTGGTCTCGGGAGGCGCCTCCGAGCAGACGAGGGCCGCCCTGAACAACCTCGCCGCGATACTGAGGGCTGCGGGCGGGGAGATGGAGGATGTCGTCAGGGTCGGCGTCTATCTGAAGGATATCGGCGACTTCGCGAAGGTCAACGAAGTCTATGGTGAGTTCTTCTCCTCGTGGAAGCCCACGAGGACGACGATAGGCGGTCTAGATCTCCCAAAGGGGGCGCTCGTGGAGATAGACGCGGTTGCGAGGACCCGCAGGTAGCTCAAGGACGGGGGCTCCCCCGCGGGTGTGTGCGCCCCTAACGGGTTTCTCCGTGCCGGGGCGAGATTCGCAGTTTGTTGAGCGATGCGTCCCAAATGCAGTTGGAAGTTCAGTTTTCGGCCTTCTCCTTGCTCCATTGTTTGATTGGGCGGGCTGAGAACCGGCAACATTTAAGTAGATTGGAACTGTACGGAGAATGCCAAGACCGAGACGGTATTTTGGGTAGGATCAGCGCAAGACTTGGGAGGTGCAAACGTGAAGGCTTTGGTGTTGGGTGCGTCGGGACAGATAGGGGCTTATGCGGTCCAGGACCTTGTCGAGATGTGCGGTGTGAAGGACATCGTCGCATCGAGCAGGAAGGTCGTGAATGTCAAGAAGGCCATGGGCGACCTGAAGCTTGACAAGAAAGTCAAGATGATGGAACTGGACGCTCGGGACACTGACATGGTCCTCAAGACCATCAGGTCCGAGAAGGTGGACGCGGTTGTGAACTGCGCGTGGTATCAGACGAACCTGGGCGTGATGGATGCTTGCCTCAAGGGAGGCGCGGCCTACACGGACCTCGGAGGGTTCTTCGACACCTGCCTGAAGCAGATAGACCTGCACAAGAAGTGGGAGGACGCGGGGATAAACGCGACCATCGGGCTCGGCAGCACCCCTGGCATGACGAACATCGCCGGGGCCGCCGGCGCGAAGAAGCTCGACACGGTCGACTCCATCGACATAGTCTGCTCATGGGGCAACACGCTCCCCGTGAAGGAGGCCGGCTGGCCAGGATACTCCATCAGGACCGTCCTTGACGAGTTCACACAGCAGTCCGTCCAGTGGGTCAACGGCAAGTACGAGAAGCAGCAGATCCTCGGAGGCGAGAAGGAGGTCGTGATGCCGGACCCGATTGGCAAGATCAAGTGTTACTTCATCAAGCACTCCGAGCCCGCGACTATGGGCAAGTACCTCAAGGCCAAGAACGTGACCTTCAGGATAGGGTTCCCGCCGCAGGACATGAACACCTTCCTGACGTTGAGGGCGCTCGGGTTCGCGGACGAGAAGCCGCTCGACGCGGGCGGCTGCAAGGTCTCCCCGCTGGACTACCTCACGGCGATGTACCAGAGAGGCGTGTCCCAGGGTAGGGAGACTCCTCCGAAGGAGGAGTTCGAGTACGACATGTTCAGGATCGACTGCGCGGGCAAGAAGGCCGGGATGCCGATGACGGTCACATACTACATCGTCACTTGGAACGACCCGAAGAGGAACGCGTCCTCAGCCAGGGACACCGCGGTGCCGCCGGCGATAGTGTCCCACTGGCAGATGACGAAGAGGATCAAGGCCCCCGGCGTGTTCCCCGCGGAGGCGACTGTCGAGCCCGAGGCGTTCTTCAAGGAGCTGGGCAAGAGGAAGATCAAGGTCGACGAGGTCGTCACGACCGCCCAGAAGTTCTACTGAGCGACCGGGCCCCGAAACCCCTTATCTCGCTTTTGATCCTCCATCCCCGTCAGTGGAGGCCTTGCGCTCCTGAGGCATGAGCCCCATCATCCTGGCCATCGCCACGGTGAAGTCCTCTATCACCACGTCGACGAGGGCCTTGTCCACGTGGACCTTGTCCTGGACGGCGCACTTGAGGTGTATCTGGCACTTGGGGCAGAACAGGAGCATCCGGTTCGCCCCCGTCTTCTTCGCCTCCATCACCCTGTCGACCTGCATCCTCTTCACGTTCGTGTTGCAGTTGGCCCATCCGGCCACACCGCAGCAGATCGCCTTGTCGCGGGTGTTCACCATCTCGACGAGTTCGCATCCCTTCATGGACGCCGCCAGCTTCCTCGGGCTGTCGTACACCCCGGAATGCCTCCCGAGACGGCACGAGTCGTGGTAGGTGAACTTGAACGGCTCCCCTCCCGCCTTGTCGGCCTTCAACTGCCCGGAGTCAATGAGCTCCTTGAGGTAGTCCGACATGTGCTGCATCTCGAACCCGAGCTCCCCCTTGAGGTCCGCGTAGTCCATGTTCATGGTGCGGTAGCACTCCGGGCATGTGAAGACCACCTTCTTCGCCCCGGACGCCTTGATGAGCCCCACGTTGTGCTCCATTAGCTTCTCGAAGTCCTCCTCGTTCCCCGTCCAGTTGAGGTCGTGCCCGCAGCACTTCTCGTCGTTGCTCACGACCGGGACGACGCCAGCCTTGTTCATCAGCCTCACGGCGCTCTCGCATATGGATGTCATGCTCAGGTCCTTCCTGTCCCTGAATATGGCGTCGTAGTGCGGCAGGCAGCCGACGAAGTAGAAGACGTCCCCCTTGTCCGCCACCTTCATGTCCTGCTTGACCCACCTGAGCCGGTCCTGCTTGAGGTCGGAGTTGGCCATGATCCGCTGGGTGGCGTGGATGATGCCGCCCTTGGAACACAGCGGGGCGGCCCCGGCCGCCGTGGCCTCCTCCCTCATCCCCCTGATGAACCCGGAGTAGTCGACCTTGTACGGGCACATCGAGTTGCACTGCTCGCAGGTGGTGCATGTCCATATGTCCCTGTCCGTGGAGATGTTCTCGACGATGCCCTCCATCGCCCTCAGGACTATCGCCCTAGGGGCGAACTCCGAGTCGAACTTGGCGATTGGGCAGACGGTCGTGCACTTCCCGCACTCCACGCAGTCGAAGGCGCCCGTGTCCTCGATGATGCCCTTGACGGCCGCGACGGTCTGTTCCTTGGTCTTGGCCTTCGTCCCCTTGCTCTCCCTCTTGAGAGGGAGCGGGCCGAGCGCGCGGACCTCCTCGACGAAGTCGGTCACGGACTTCGCGAACCTTGTCCTCTCCGAGGCGTTTATCCACTCCGTCCTCAGCCTCCTCGAGTCCATGCCCATGATGTCGAAGAGCTCCTTGAGCGCGTCTACGCGCTCCTGCGCGTTCTTGTTGCCCGACACGTAGTGGCAGTTGTCTATCAGGCAGCCGATGACTATGACCCCGTCGGCCCCGCTCTCGAACGCGTCCATTATGACGGACGGCTCGACGCTCCCGCTGCACATGACCCTGACTATCCTCACGTTCGGAGGGTACTGTATCTTGTTGACTCCGGCGAGGTTCGCCGAGGGGTACCCGCACCATGTGCATGTGAACGCCACTATCTTCGGCTCGAACGCTCCCTCGGTCATGTCACGCCTCCTCCTGCACGATCGCCCTTATCTGGGCCTCCACCTGGCTCCTGAGGAAGTTGTAGACAGTGATCGCCTTGTTGCAGCAGGTGACGGCGCACGTGCCGCAGCCCTCGCACCTGATCTCGTCGACCTTCGCCAGGAGCACACCGCGCTGCTTGTCCTCGGCGACCGTGATAGCGCCGTACTGGCACACCTCCTCGCACCGGCCACATCCCCTGCACCGTGTCTCGTCCACGTGAGCGACGATCCTGGGGAACCTGACCTTCCCGCGTTTCATGACCTCGACCGCGCTCGCGGCGGCGGCCCTCGCGTCCTCGATGGAGTACCTTATCCCCTTGGGGCCCTGGGCCGTGCCGGCGACGTATATGCCTCTCCTGAACTCGGGAGGGAACATGGGGTTGATGTCCTTCATGAACCGGTCGATGTCCGTCTGGATGTGCAGCATCTTCGCGATCCGGTCGCTGTCGTCCGCTGGCTCCTGCCCCACCGAGAGGACGACAAGGTCGGAGTCGATGTTCAGGAGCGTGTCGGAGTCGGTGTCGAACGCCCGGACGAACATCTTGTCCTTGTCCAGGACTATCTCCGATATCCGCCCCCTGACGAAGATGATGCCCTCGACCTTCGCCGCGTCGTAGAACTCCTCGAAGCCCCTGTACGGGCCCCTGAGGTCGATGTAGTGGATGTACACATGGGCGTCGGGGTCGATCTTGACGATCTCCCTGGCCTGCCCGATCGCGTAAGTGCAGCAGACAAGGGAGCAGTGCAGGTTGCCCTTCGTCCTGTCCCTCGAGCCCACGCATTGGATGAAATTGACCGTCTTCGGCCTCTTCTTGTCCGAGGGCCTTCTCAGGCCCTCCCCCTTCTCCCTCTGCTCCACGAGGAGTTGTTCCAACTCTACCGTCGTGATGACGTCCGGGTGCCCGTACCTGAGCTCGGGTATCCTCCTGGGGTCGAAGGTCTTGGTGCCGGTGGCGACGATTATCGTTCCGACGTCGAACTCCTTGGTCGTGCCGTCCGTCCCCTTGACCCTCACGTGCCTCTTGCCGAAACCGCCCGAGATGTCCTCGACCTCTGTGCCTAACATCACCTCGATGTTCTTGTTCTGGATGACGTCCTCGATCTTGGGCGTGAACACGCATTCCTTGCAGTACTGCATGCAGCATATGCCGCAGTTGTGGGTCGGGAACGTCATGCTGAGTTTGTACGCCCTGCCCCCGAGCTCGCCGGTCCTCTCGACCAGGTACACCTTGTAGCCCTGGGCTGAGATGTCCAGGGCCGCTGCCATGCCCGTGACCCCGCCGCCTATGACGAGGGCGGCGCCGAGTATGGGCACCTCGATGTCCTCCAACGGCAGGAGGCGCTCGGCTTTGGCGACGGAACCCCTGACAAGGCTCAGGGCCTTATCGGTGGCCGCTCCCCTGTCCGCGTGCACCCATGCGCAGTGCTCGCGGATGTTGACCTGGTCGAAGAGGTACCTGTTCATGCCCTCCTCTTCCAGCGACCTGCTGACTATGAGTCCTTGTAGGGTGGGTGAGCACGCTCCCACGGCGGCCCTCTCGAACCCCTTCTCGGCGTACTCCTTCTTGAGGAACTCCTGTCCCTCCTTCGAGCAGAGGGCCTCATGGATCCCCACGGCGACCACGCCTGGGCGCGCCTTCAGCCGCTCGGCGACAGCCTCGAGGTCGACCTTCCTGGATATCTCTCCCCTGCATCCGCACAGATACACCGCGACGCCCTTGCGCTGCCCCTGGACCTTCTCGTCACCGTTCATGTGAACACTCCCGTAGCACTGTTCCGGTGTCAGCAGGATACGAAATCCACGCCCTCTTCCAGCTTCGCCCTTCGCATCGCGTTGTACACGCCGTCGATTATGCAGGACTCCGTGACGTACCCGTAGAAGTCGCCCTTGTCGAAGACGACGATCGCGGACACGTTCGAGTTGGCCATCGCCTTGGCGACCCATCTTATGTCCAGCGACAGGTTGGTCAGGATCACGAGCGGCCGGGACATGATGTCCTCGACCTTCACCTCCCTGAGGTCCCTCCCCTCGGCGATGACCTTCGCCAGGATGTCCTTCTTGGTGACGATGCCATATGCCTCGTGTTTGGTGTGCCGCGGGACGAGCAGATGGTTGCAGTGGGTCTCGAGCATCATCTCCGCTGCCTTCTTGGCCGTCTCGGACCGGTCTATGGTCGGCAGCTCGAAGGTCTTGACGATGTCCTTCAATATCAGCTTGGTGACCCTCACGCGCTCACCTCCTTCCCCTCCTTCGGGTGCTTCCTCAGGGTCGCGGCTATCACGTCGAGGTCAGAGACGAACCCCAGGAAGACCTCGCGGTCGAAGACCGCGACCTTGGACACCCCCTCGTCCGCCATCTTCTTGGCGACCCATCTGAGGTCCAGGTCCATGTTGTTCGTGACGACGAGCGGCTTCCTCGCGACGGCTACCGCCGCCGTCTTCGTGATGTCCTCTCCCTCCGCGATCGCCTTGCCCACGATGTCCCATCGGGTGACTATTCCGTACGCGTCGTTCGAGTCGACCCTGTCCACGAGGACATAGTCGGTCTTGTTCTCCGTCATGGCCACTAGCGCGTCCGCGACGGTCGCGTCGGATTTCACCTTCGTTGGCACAGACTTGCTGATGATGTCCCTTAGCTCCATGGCCTCCACTACTCCCCCACCACGAGGTGAATAACTTCGTTATGCTCTTGACCGTATAAGTAAGTTCTTCGGGCCACCATGCCCCGCCGGAACATGTTACAGCCATGCGGGTGGGCCGTGAGAGACTAATATGCAGAAAGCCCATCAAGCGGGCGATGCGGAGAGGTTTGGACGCGCTGTTGAGCCCCGGCTCGGTCGCTGTCGTCGGGGCGTCCGCGAACGCGACGAAGATCGGCAACGTCGTCCTCAGGAGCCTGTCCAAGGGCAGTTACAGCATCTTCCCGGTCAACCCGAAGGAGAAGGAGATACTGGGCTTCAAGTGCTACGAGTCAGTGTCCTCCATACCGGAAGCGGTCGACCTCGCCATAATCGTCCTGCCGGCGGAGACGGCGGTGAAGGCGGCCGCCGAGTGCGTCACGAAGGGCGTAGGAGCGGTGATTGTCACATCATCCGGGTTCTCGGAGAACGGGCCGGCGGGGCGGGCGCTACAGGACCGGCTCGCCTCTCTCTTCGAAGGTTCGGGCACGCGCCTGTTGGGGCCCAACACGATGGGCGTGCTCGTGCCGGCACACGGCCTCGATACGCTCCTGATCCCGGCGGAGAAGAGCCCCCGCCCCCCGACAGGCTCAGTGGCGATGGTGTCGCAGAGCGGCGCCGTGGCCATCGCCTTCCTGGAGAAGGCGGCCGCGTTCGGCATGGGTATCTCGTCGTGCGTGTGCGTAGGCAACAAGGCGGACATCGAGGAGTGCGAGCTCTTGGAGCGCCTCGCCCAGGACCCGGTGACCGACTGCATCTGCATGTATCTCGAGTCGTTCTCGGACGGCCGGAGGTTCATGGAGTCTGCCCGTCGCGTGTCGGCTCTCAAGCCGGTGGTCGTGCTGAAGTCCGGCAGGTCGGGGGCAGGGGCCCGTGCGGCTAGTTCCCACACGGGCGCGTTGGCCGCATCCTCCGATATCTTGGTCGACGGCGCGTTGAAGCAGGCGGGCGTGATAAGGGCCTATGACGAGGAGGAACTGGTCGATCTCGCCCGTGTCCTCGCGTACATAGGGCACGCGGAAGGCGACCGGGTCTGCGTGGTCGCGAGCGCCGGCGGGTTCGGTGTCATCGCCGCGGACTATGTGGAATCGTCCGACCACGGCTTCGGGCTGAGGATGGCCGAGTTGTCCGAGAAGACAAGGGGGGACCTGGCCAAGGTGATGCCCGCGTTCTCGTCCATAAGGAACCCGGTCGACTTGACGGCCGAAGTGACCGACGAGATGTACGACGCGGTCCTGAGGGCGCTCCAGGCCGACCCTGGCGTGGACTGCATCATGATGTCCCTCGAGCTGCAGCCCCCTAACGTGACGAAGGGGCTCGTGGATGTGGCTGCCAGGAGGAGAGCGAGCGGTTCGACGCCGATCGTAGTCAGTGCGTTCGGGGGAGGCGGCAACCAGGCGGTCCTCGGAGGGCTCGAGAGGAGCAAGGTGCCATCGTACCCTACTATCCGCAGGGCCGTGAGGGCTGTGGCTGCGCTTGTCGATAGGGGCGCCTATCTCAAAAGACAGAAATAAACGGGTTTAGGATCCGAACCACGCCAGTGGCCTTGTCGGCCGCGGCAGGGTCGTTCTCCCTGAAGAGGGAGAGGTTTGAGGTCACTCACCGATTCTGAAGACCTTGGTGCCGCACTTCGGGCAAATGCCCTTCGTCGCTGGCTTCCCGTTCTTCAGCTTGACCTTCTTTGCATCCTTCATTTCGATAGACTTCTTGCACTTGACACAGTAGGCCTTGACCAAGTATCCCACCTTGTCCCTGTATCGCTTCGTGTTAATATAAAGCCTTTTTGATGTTTTTCGGGCCAGTCATCCAGCCCCTTGCGCGTCGCCCCCCCTTGACAAGTATGATATACGTCGCCGGACCCATTCCGGTCAACGGATGGGATGCCTGCGCCTGTCGAGTCCGCGACCAAGCCACGACCTCAGCGTAGCGGACGCCAGGAACCGTTCGCATCGATGTACGCCAACCAGGTCGGTGTGAACTTCGGCAAGGGCATGACGGACCCGTTTGTGCCTGCACTGGCCATACACCTCCAGGCCACGCCCGCCCAGCTAGGCTGGCTTCAGGCGTTCATCAGCCTCTTCCCGACCGTGATGCAGGTGCCGTGGGGGAAGCTCAGCGACTTCCTGGGGCGCAGGATACCGTTCCTGGTCGTGGGCGGCGTCCTGTCGTTCGCGATGTACCTGTTCATGCTAGGGGCGATGAACGCGGGCCAGCTCATAATGCTAGTCGCCCTGCAGATGTTCATCGGGTCGATGATGACCCCTGCCTGGTCCGCGCTCGTGGGAGACGTCACGAACCCCCGCAACCGCGGCACGATCATGGGGAAGTTCTTCGCGGTCTCCTCCGTCGCGAGCCTGCTTGCCACCCTCTTCGCGGGCGCCGTCATGCCAGAGGGGTCCGGGAGCGTCTTGTCCGTGTACGCGATTCCCTTCATAATCGCAAGCGCGAGCGGCATCGTCGGCTCGCTCTTCCTCTTGCGCATCAAGGAGGGCAGGAGGAAGATGTACGCCTCCCCGAGGAGGATCTTCGCGTTCAGCCTCAGGTCGTTCATCTTCATCTCCGACCTCACGGAGAACATCCACTTCAGGAACCTCGTCGTCCTCCAGTCGGTGTTCAACCTCATCATGTCCCTGGTCTGGCCCCTGTTCTACCTGACGTACATCGACGTCTTGGGCGCGACATTGTTCGAGATCGCGATCATGACAGTGATATCCACGGGCGCCACGCTGTTCTTCCAGACCCGCGTCGGGAGGCTTCTCGACCTCATCGGCCCGATCCCCCAAATCCTGATATCGAGGTTCACTTTCATCTCGGTGCCAGTGGCATACGCCCTGGCGACTCAGGTCTGGCACATATACGCGATGAACGCCGCGCTGGGACTGGCGACGGCTATGTCCAACGTGGCCTTCTTCTCGTACATCCTCGATGTCGCTCCAGACGAGAAGAAGGGCGAGTACTTCGCAGTCTACAACACGATGATTGGGATCGCGACCTTCATAGGGTCGGTCGTCGGCGGCTACCTTGCGGTCTTCTTCCTGGACTTCTACTCCCAGAACATGGTTCTCGCCCTGGGGGCAGTATACGCCATATCCGCCTTCGGCAGGGGTGCGTGTGCGTTGTGGTTCTTCAAGCTCAAGGACCCGGTGGAGTACCCGTACACCTTGAGGGGCCTGATGCGTGATTGGGCGAAGCGCCAGAGGGCGAGGCTGGGCGTGTAGCCCCGGCCCTCCTGGAGAACACTGTGGTTGGCGCTTTTGGTAAGGGGTTTGGGGCTACTTCGTGAACTTGCGGCCAGCGATGTACGCCCTGAGACTGACCTTCTGGGCCCTCGGGACCCAGAGGAGATCCTTCTCCAGTTGGAACTGCTTGATCGTGTTCCAGACTCCGGTTGGTATCATCTATCTTACACCTCCTGATCGATTAGGCGCCGCCGTCCCTGCATCCCATCGGACTTGTGCGGAACCTAGCAGGGACTGCGCGGTTGCCCGTCCTTGAGAGAGAACTCCAATGGGCCGGATTTGTGCGCGTCCATGCTTATCGAGTAGACCCAACACCCTCGGCTATTATATGGTTGCGCCGTTACCAATTCTGGAATGTATCTATAATTATATAAATGTGA
>JAUPMC010000178.1 GCA_030836605.1 Thermoplasmatota archaeon
GCTCGATGACCACCGGGGGCAGGTTGTTCGAGGTCACGTTCACAAGCCTGTACTTGGTCACATCATGCCCTTCCAGCCCATCGGTCACCGTGGCCGATATGTTGAATGAGCCCGTCGTGTTGAACCGCCTGTCCTGGTCGAACGTATATATGGTCATCCCTCCGTCGGAGGTGTCCGTCCGGGAGATGCCCTCATCCATGTCCCAGGTGACGGTCAGCACATCGCCGTCCCCGTCATACACCTGGAGGGTGAAAGTCACGGTGACGAAGCCTACCGCGGTGTCTATCGTCGGGCTCTCATCCGACATGGCGATCTCGTCGACTACTGACGGGACGGCGTTCCCTACCACGTAGACGTACTCGACCTTGGTGACATTGTGCGGCGGGATCTGATATGGTATCAGAGCGTCGCTGACATAGAGCCTCACATTGTAGGTCCCCGGACTGTTGAACGCGTACGTCAGGTTGTTCCAGACAGTCGTGTTGACCGGGGTCACACCGGTGTGGGACACGATGACGTCCACGTCCTCCACGCTGTTGTTCACGACGAACGTCCAAGTCAGCGCCTCTCCCTCAGGGTCCTTCGCGCTCGAATAGAACGTGACTTCGTCATCCACGTCGGGGTCCACGCTGTTCGATGACGCATCGAAGTAAACGACGGGCAAGCCGTTGTCCGGCAGCCTGATCGCGATCTCGACCGTCGCCGACGCCATGTTCGAGTACGGGTCCTCGAGGGTCACGACGAGGCTGTAGTAGAGCAACGGACCCATCCCGGGCCCCAAGTCCGGGCTCCACGCGTGCGACTGACTGAGATCTATCCCTCTGAGGGCGTCGCCCGTCTCGTTGACCGCGACGGCGCCGTCGCCGAAGTCCCAAGTCGCAGTCACTGGGTCGTCGTCCGGGTCCGACACCGTGATATTGAAATACGCGACCTGGTCGGGGTCGAGCGTCAGAGATGTCGGGAGCGAATCGTCGAATCGCGGGGCCGTGTTCTCGATGACGTAGACCGACCTTATCAGAGTGACCGTGTCCGAGCCGTCGCCCACGAAGAGACGGACCACATAGTACGATGTCGACCCTGAGGTAAGGTTCCCCAGGCGGTCGTAGGTGAATTCCGTAGTGACTGTCCCGGGCACACCGGTCGTGTGCGTGCTGTACGGACTCTCCGTGTTGTTAGTCGGATATGGGTCGTCGACAGCGTCGAAGAAGAATGTGAATGTCAGTTGTGAGCCAGTGGTGCTGCTGGCCGAAGCCATGAAGGACACTGGTTCCCCGACGTAGACAGTGGACGGGGTCGCGGTGAAGCCCGTGATCGTCGTCGCCGCGATGCTGCCTCCGATTTCGCCGCCCGGGGCCGAGCCGGTTTCTGGACCGATGACAGCGACCATAAATCCGCCAGCCGCAATCAAGGCCACCGCGATGATTGAGAGCAGTCTCGGCATCGAAGCCTTTCGGCTGGCCGCAGTCAACATCGCCATGTTCACCGTAACCACTGTCAAGTCCCCCTCAAGGTCTGCGCGTCAGGCCATGCGATCCAACGCGATTCTGTGCGACACGGTTCCGGCGTGGGGACAGCATTCACTCTATATAAGTTATGCCGGAGGGGGCGCCAGCAAGTAACGTCCATCTATCGTCATCGACACGAACCTGAGGCGACCAGGGGAGCTGGAAGCGCCAGGAGAAGAGCGCCCGACAACCCTTATCTATCCATACGCGGATGATATCCGCAGGTGGTCACAGATGGGCAAAGCGACTGGCGTCGGATCTATCGTCTTCGGGGCGATCCTCATACTCCTAGGGATAGGCGCATGGGCCTCGGGCGAGGCCGCTAGGTCGGACAACGGCATGATTGCGGTGGGTATCGCGATAATACTCGGCCTCGCGGCGATACTCGGCGGCGTCAGCGCCAGGGACAAGGAGACCGAGAAGGCGAAGCAGGTCGCTCCGGCCCCACAGATGTCCCAGACATTCGTCACGACGACTTCGACGATGGAGCCGCCACCGCCACCTGACGCCGCCCATTCCGCCTTCTGCCCTTACTGCGGCAGGGGGATACAGACGGACTACGCCGTCTGTCCGTTCTGCGGGAAGTCCGTGAAGAACTCCTGCCCGAAGTGCGGGAAAGAGGTCAAGAGCGAGTTCGTGGCGTGCCCCTACTGCGGCACCCCGCTCAAGGGCACCTGACACGGAGAATGAATTGGGCGAGGGCTTCCGCCCTCAGAGTTTCTTGGTGCAGAACCACCAGTCGTAGCACTCGAACTGCTTCACGCGCTCCTGAGCGGTCTTCTCGTCCGTCGGGGGCGGTATGATGACCTTGTCGCCCAGGAAGTCGTTGTTGGGCCAGTTCGCGGGCATCGCGACCTTGTTCTTGTCAGACGTGGTCAGCGCCTTCACGGCCCTCAGGATCTCGTCCATGTTCCTGCCTATCTCCTGCGGGTAGTACATCATCAGCCTCAGCAGGCCGTTCGGGTCGACGAAGAACACCGCCCTGACCGTGTTCGTGCCCTTGCCCGGGTGTATCATCCCGAGCTTGTTCGCGACGGTCGCGGAGCCGTCGGCTATGACCGGGAACGTGACCTGCACGCCCAGCTTCTCCTTGATCCACTCGACCCATTTGATGTGCGAGAACACCTGGTCGATGGACAGGCCGATCAGCTCGCAGTTCAGCTTCCTGAAGTCCTCGTGCATCTTCGCGAACGCCACGAACTCCGTGGTGCACACGGGCGTGAAGTCGCCCGGGTGGCTGAAGAGCACGAACCATTTCCCGGCAAATGCCCCTGGCAGCGTCATCTTGCCGTGGGTCGTCTGCACCTCCATCTCGGGGAACTTGGTCCCGAGGAGAGGCATACCTCCTCCAGATACTGGTTCACAAGTCAATCTACTTCCTCCGACTGTCCGGGGAATCCGAACCTTGAGGTATAGCGTTTTCGCCTCACGGCCCCGAGGGACTGGCGTTCGTCACAGGACCTGGCTCATCTCCCGCTCCACGAGCGAGAAGTCCTTGGGGTCCATCGTTCCCTCGTCGACCGGGATGATCAGATAGCCCTTGTCCAGGACGACCTGCTCGTTGATGAGCTGGACGAACCTGAGGACGCTCTTGAAGTCGTTCTGCGTGGTCATGTACTCGAGCCCCTCGATGATGACCGCGCCCGACTCGCC
>JAUPMC010000015.1 GCA_030836605.1 Thermoplasmatota archaeon
AGATCTCCTCCGGGGTCATGGTCGGCTCCGCCACGAGCGCCTCGATGATCATCTTGTACGGGAGGCCGTCGTAGGGGACGACCAGCTGCGAGGCGGCGAAGTAGTCGACCGTGTCCCTGAGCTCGTAAGCTATCTCCACCGTCGCGACGCTGCAGGCGTCCAGGGCGAGGATGTCCACGCCCACGCCATCGTTCGTCCCCGTGGAGTTCCTGATGGCCCAGGCCATCGGGTCTATGCGCATGATGCCGCCGCCGTCCGTCTCGTCCATGCACACGCCGCGCCACGAGTACCCGTGGTCCTGGATCACGAGCATGGTCTTCTCGGCGGGGTAGTTCGCGAAGCCGTAGTCGAGGAACCTCTCGAGCGTCGCCGGGGACGAGGAGTTCAGCTCCTCCCAGGTCTGGACGGTCTCGTACCCGCCGTCCTTGACCTCGTACACCCACGTCCCATTGACGGATAGTATGTCGACGTACGCGACCAGGTTGACATCGGCGTTCGACGTGAGCGCCGCAGCCCACGTGTCGAGCGCGAACTCCGTGCAGAACTCCAGGTTGTTGTCCGCGTCCCAGTACATGAGAAGCGTCCAATCCTTGCCATCCTCCGCCTCCACCGTCTCCGCGTCCGAGAACGCCACGGACGCGCTAGGGAGCGCGTATGCGACCACGTCCACCATGCATAGCAGTAGCTTGTTGCTGTACCCAAGGCTCATACTGACCCCCCTCGGCTGTTCCCGGCACCTCATCGCCCCGCCCCGCTATAAGACTTGCCCGGAGAATGGGGGTAGTCAGTACGCAGATTTGTGCGTCCGGGCGCGGGCGCCGGGGAAGACCCTCCGGGAGCGATTCTTTGAACTACCCCGGAGGACGATGACCTACGCGGACGGACACGGACCATGGCGAAGTCGTTCGACAGGATCGCGGACAAGTTCGACGAGACCCGCTCGCTCCCGGAGGAGACCATGTCGGCGGTGGTGGACGCCCTCGAGTGGGCGATGCCACAGGGCGCGACGGTCCTGGACGCGGGCGTGGGCACCGGCAGGTTCGCGCTCCCGCTCCAGAACAGGGGGTTCGAGGTCGTCGGCGCCGATGTGTCCACCAGGATGATGGCGAAGGCCGCGGCGAAGGGCGTCCGGGACCTCTTCAGGTCGGATGTCTGCGCGTTGCCGTTCAAGGACCAGGCGTTCGACTACACCCTCAGCGTGCACCTCATACACCTCGTGCCGCAGTGGCGCTGCGCCCTCGCGGAGATAGGGCGGGTGACCAGGAACGAGCTCATATCCGTCATCACGGACAGGCGAAACTCAGCGACCGAGGAGATCAGGACGGTCTACAGGGGCTCGTGCGGGCGCATGGGCTTCGAGGTCAAGCATGTCGCCCCCGGGGAGCGGGAGCTGCCCGAGCTGTTGCCGCCGGACTCCAAGTCCAAGCTCGCGGTCCGGAAGGAGCCGCTCGACGTGCGGAAGCTGCTGGACCACTACGAGACGCGCACGCTCTCGGAGCACTGGGACGTCCCGGAGGACATCCACAGGCGCGCCGTGGCGGAGCTGAGGGAGAGGTACAAGGGCGTCGACGAGCTGTCCATAAACGAGGAGCTGTTCCTGATCAAGTGGCGCGCGGACAGGGTGAGGGAGTTCGCGCGCAACCCCGGCTGACCGTACTTTCGCGTGCCCGCAGCGCATCCCTTTATATCGCCGGCGCTCAGTCATGAGACGAGCAGCGCAGGTATGAACGGCTGCTACTGACCCATTGGGGGACGTGTATCATGGAGATACAGAATCTAGCGCCCCACGTACAAGAAGTTGCACGGGCGCTCGGGGACAAGTTGTCGGAGGAGGAGATCGCCGAGGAGCTGAGGAAGTACGTCGACGTGTACAGGCTCAGCATACCGATGGCGAAGAAGACCATCGTGAAGAAGTACGGCGGGGACGCCGAATCGTTCTCGGTCGGGTTCCAGAGGAAGCTCGCGGAGCTCAGGCCGAACGAGCCCAACGTGGACTTCGTGGCCAAGGTGCTGTCGTCGAACGACAAGGAGATCACCGCGAAGGGCGAGAAGAAGAGGATCATCTACGGCTTCGTGGGCGACGACTCGACCACGCTGCCCTACACCGCCTGGGAGACCGAGGGGCTGACCCTCGCCAAGGGCGAGGTCATATCCGTCAAGGGGGCCTACACGAAGGAGTACCAGGGCAGGGTCCAGGTCAACTTCGGGAACAGGGTCACCATCAGGAAGGAGGACCCGGAGACCATCAAGGACATACAGGTCGCGGACGGGCCCCCGAAGGTCGTCACCATAGCCGACCTGAGGGAGGGCATGGGCTATGTCCAGGTCAAGGGGCGCGTGCTCTCGGTCGAGGCGAGGGAGGTGACAGTCAAGGGCGAGCCCAAGAAGATATTCTCGGGCGTGGTCGCGGACGAGACCGGCAAGGTCCAGTTCACCGCGTGGTCGGACTTCAAGGTCAAGAAGGACGACATACTCAAGATATCCAAGGCCACCGTCAAGGGCTGGAGGGGCATACCCCAGCTCAACTTCGACGAGCGGGCCGAGGTCATCAAGGTCAAGGAGAAGTTCCCGACGGCCGAGGAGCTCCAGAAGGTCACCGTGTCGATGATATCCGACATATCGGCCAGGGGCGGCGCCACCGACGCGACCGTCCGCGGGGCCATCATCGAGGTCAGGGACGGCTCCGGGCTCATCATGAGGTGCCCCGACTGCAGGCGCGCGCTCCAGAAGGGCATGTGCAAGGTCCACGGGCGGATGGACGGCGTCCCGGACCTGAGGATCAAGGCGATCGTGGACGACGGCAGCGGGGCCGTGAGCGCGGTCGTAGGCCGCGAGCTCACGGAGGGGCTGATGGGGTGCACGCTGGACGAGTGCATGGAGAGGGCGAAGAAGTCCATGAACCTCGACGTCGTCAAGGACTCGTTCGAGGAGAAGCTCCTGCTCAAGGTCGTGACCCTCACGGGAAACGTGACGGCGGACGAGTACGGGCTCTCCATGATCGTGAACGGCGCTGGCACTGGCCTGGATGACGTCCGGGCCGAGGTCGAGCGCCTCCTGGTCCAGCTGGAGGAGAGCCGATGAACGCCCGCGAGGTCGCGTGGCGCGTCTTCTCGGAGGAGTACAACTCCTCGACGCTGGAGTACACGGGCGAGGGCGAGAAGCCCGTGTCGTACATCATCACCCCCCTGGGGGCCAAGGTCAACCGCATGCTCATCATCGGCGTCGCGACGGACATCGAGAGCCTGGGCGACAAGGACAAGCCCAGGTACAGGGCCAGGATAGCGGACCCGACGGGCACGTTCTACGTGTCCGCGGGCGAGTACCAGCCGTCCGCGGCCGCGTCCCTGTCCAAGATGTCCCCGCCCGCGTTCGCCGCGGTCGTGGGCAAGAGCAGGGCGTACTCCCCGGAGGAGGGCGTCAAGTACCTCAGCATCAGGCCCGAGAGGGTCGTGGAGGTCGACGCGGCGGCGAGGGACCACTGGATACTCGAGACCGCCAAGAGCACGCTCCTGAGGATAGACGCGATGAAGGACGCGATGCAGATGTCCCAGCCCAGCGTGGGCGAGCTGATGAAGCTCGGATACCCCGAGAACCTGGCGGACGGGGTCGTCCGCGCGCTCGAGTACTACAAGGACATCGACCTGGACAGGTTCAGGGACTCCGTCAAGGACGCGCTCTCGTCCGTGCTCCCGGGCAAGTGGTCCGGGGAGGAGAGGGAGGAGCGGCCCGCGAGGCGGGTCCAGGCGAAGGAGCCTGAGCAGGCGCCGGCGCCCCCGCCGAAGAAGAAGGACGGCGAGGGTGAGATGACGGAGGTCGGGGTCGGCGCGGACGAGGAGGGCGTGATCCTGGAGCTCATAGAGAAGCTGGACGCGAACGGCAAGGGCGCCCCCTGGGACAGGATCGTCGAGGCGGCCAAGGCGAAGAAGATAGACAAGGTCAGGCTCGAGGAGGTCGTCGCGAGCCTCCTGGACAAGGGAGAGGTGTACGAGCCCGAGCTCGGCATGATGAAGAAGATATGAGCCGGGGCTGGACTGGCGCGGCGCGCCGCCGCGGGAAACCTAGTGCAATATTTAATACCAGGAGAGGCGATTCGAGCGTCATACGGCGGGGCGCAGTACGTGTCCCGTCACGACCGAGGGAGGAAAAACAATGTCGACAGGACAGCAGGGAACTGCAGCGCCGAGGAACTGTGTCGCATGCGGCCGGGCCATAGCCTGGGACGCGAACGTGTGCCCGTTCTGCGGGCATGACTACAGGCCCGCGATGAGCGGCGGGCAGACGCTGGGCGAGTCCCTGGACAAGAGGTTCCACGGCAGCCTGATCGTGCTGATCATATTGCTCGTGGTCTGCTGGCCAGCAGCGATCATATACTACTTCATGAAGCGCGACTGACCGCCCGGGAGCCGGACGGTCACTCGGCCGGGTCCGCCGGCCGGGGCGTCGCCCCCGAGGCGCACCTCGGGAACTCCTGATACCTAGGGCACCTTCTGCAGGTCTTGAACACCCTGCGGCCCTTGACCAGGTGGAACACGGACGCGACGGCCAGGACGAACACCACGACCGCCAGCCGCAGGTCGCCCGGGGCGTTGACCGCGGACAGTATGGCCGCCGCGAGCGAGGCGCCGAGGAACGCGTTGAACAGCGCCGAGAGCCTGTGGCCTTTGGCCACGAACCTGAGCAGGTTCGCCGCGAACAGGCCCAACGCGAGCGGGAACAGGGCCGAGAACGATGTCTGGCCCAGCGCCAGGAGCAGCAGGGCGGCCGCGACAGCGGACGGGTACACCGTCACGCAGCCGATGCAGACGCGCCTCCCGCCGACCTTGAGCACATGGTCGTCGAACCTGCCGCAGAGCGGGTGGTGGGACAGTATGATGGGGTCCCTGTCGATTGCCGACTTGACGCGAGAGATCAGGCCCACGACCTGAGAACCCTCGCCGGGATATAACTAACTTTGTCGTCACGGGGCGCTGGCGCTGGCCGTGACTGACACCGCCAGCGCCTGGGCGCGCCCGCCCGGGCTCAGAACTCTTCCTTCGAGAGCCCGACGATGATGAGCCCGATGAGCCCCAGGACGGCCCCGATGGCGAACCCGATGCCTATCATGCCGCATATGCCGCCGATTATCGCGAGTGCGAAGCCTTTGCGCATGATCGCGAACACGCCGCCGAGCACCGCTACCAGGCCCAGGATGAGGACTATGATCCCGCACACGCCCACGATGCTGTCGAGCTCGGACAGGGACATGTCGTACGTGGCCGGGTCATAGCCGTACGCCTCGAAGTCCGTCGCGTCGAAGGCCAGGAACATGGCCCCCATGGCGAGTGCGAGCACGCCAGCGAGGAGTATGAGTATCCCGCCGACGACGGGCTTCGACGACCTCTTCTTCGGGGGAGGCCCCATTGGCACCCTGAAGTCGTGTCCGCAGTACATGCAGACGTTCGCGTTCCAGTCGATGGTCCTGCCGCACGTCACGCACTGGCGGCCGGGTTTACTCGGATCAGCGTCATACATCTGTCCCATGGGCCTCTCTCCATGGATGGAATCACACCTTGGCCTTATGGCCTTTGTGATTGACGGGGGGCCTCCCCCCGCGGTTTCTCGTCCTGAAGCGCGAACATGAAGTGCGCCAGCAGGAGCGCAAGCACGACGCCCGCGAGGAGGCCGGTCGCCACCCTGAGGGCGTTGTTCGACTCGTAGGACGTGACCAGCTGGACGCCGCCGTCCACGCCTATCGGCACCAGCCCGGCGAGGACGAACAGCGGGTTGATCTTGTACCTGACGAAGGTCGCGACCCCGGACGCCGCCGCGAGCCCGACGAACAGGCCGACATCGCGTGCGCAGAACGGCATCTGGTTGTCGTTGATGAAGAAGCTCCTGTTGGCGATCTGGTGGCACTCCGCGTCGCCCGCGCGGTATATCGCGCGCGGGAGCGGGGACAGCCCCTCGAACAGCTCCGTGTTGTCCCGGACGCTGACACTGCCCGAGAGGTCGGTCAACGTGCCCGCGGGCACGAGCAGCGGCGCGGCGAACACGAGCGCCGCCCAGACAACGGTGATGGCGAACATCAGGAGCACGGCCCCCGACGTGACCCACGGGATACGCATCGCCATCTGGATGCACGGGCCCCCTAATCTCACTTCTCTATCACGACGGAGGCGTAGCCCACGACGTCCCTCATCGGGCGGACATCCCCGGACGTGGCGTACTTGAGGACCCTGGCCTTGCCGGCGCCGCACGCCACCATCGTGGCCATCACGGGGCCGCAGCCGCACATGGAAATGTTCTCGTCCCTCACGGTCTCGTACAGGCCCTCCGGGTCCATCGCCTCGACCATCTTGAGGGCTTTCCCGTCCCTCGACTTCGCCGTCCCCGCAGTCACGTAGTGCGACATGTCCGTGGATGCGATCACGACCGCGTCCCGGCCCTTGACGGCGTCCCGGACTATCTCGCCTACGCTGCGCGAGGCCTCGTAGTCCTGGAAACCCATGCAGATGGGCACGAACTTGAAGTCGGGGGATATATGTTGCAGAAAAGGTAGTTGCACTTCTATCGAATGCTCGGAGTAGTGCGCTTCGGGGTCCACATCCACGAGGTCCTTCCTGAGGGCCTTCGCGAGGTCCTGGTCCACCTTCGCCACGCCGAGTGGCGTCTGGAAATCGTCGACCGCGATGGCCATCCCCGAGCCCCTGCCCGTGTGGTTCGGGCCGATGATGACGAAGCTCTTCGCGAACCCGTCCGCCGCGAGCCTCGAGTAGAGGTGCGCCGCGACCTGCCCCGAGAACATGTAGCCCGCGTGCGGCGCGACGCCCCCGAGGACCCTCCTCGGGCCGGCCTTCAGCTCAGGGAGCCTCCCCGGGCCCAGAGGCCCGAGGTAGCACGCGTCGATCTGCTTCCTGAGGGCGCGCTCATCGCCCTC
>JAUPMC010000179.1 GCA_030836605.1 Thermoplasmatota archaeon
ACCTGAAGGTGTTCGACGCGTCGTTCGACGTGGGCGGCGCGGAGATGATCAAGCCGGACATCGAGATGGCGGCGTATGCTGACAAGCTCCCGGGCACGCCCAAGGAGCAGGCGCTGGTCTACTTCCCGATATGGAAGCTCGACTATGTGTTCAACCAGAAGCGCTACGAGGTCATCATAGACGCATCCGCGGGGGAGCTGTTCTCCGCGGACTTCCCGACGAGGAGCTCGATGGCCTACATGGCCGTCGCCGGGCTTGGCTTCGTCGCGTTCGTCGTTGAGGGCCTCGTGGCCACGACGTCCCTGACAGTGGGCCTGGCCCTCATGGGCGTGACGGTCGTGGGGGTCTTCATGGCTGCCCTGCACGTCGCTAGGAGGATGTGATCAGATGGCCGACATATCGATCGGGCTCAACTGCCCAGCGTGCGGAGGGGCGATATCCGTCACCGAGGGCGAGGACACCACCCCGTGCCAGTACTGTGGCTCGATGCTGTTCATCGAGGGCGACAAAGGTGTGAGCACGATAGCGTTCACGAACAAGGTCGCGCCGCCGAACGCCGTCGCGTCCGCGCAGGCCTGGTGGACAAGGGGCTTCAAGGCCAGGGACCTGAAGACCGTGGGGCAGGTCACCGAGACGTATCCGATCTACCTCCCGTTCTGGCGCGCGTGGACGAGGGTCGCCGGCTGGGTCTGCGGTTACGAGGAGCGCAGGCACACGGACAAGAACGGCAGGGTCACGGTCGAGCGCATCCCCAAGGAGGTCATGGTGCTCCAGGACTACAACTTCTCGGAGATCGCATGCGACCCCGGGGACCTGGGCATACGCACTCTCAGGAACTTCGTCGGCAACACGAGTTTCGCGGACTTCGAGATGATACCGACGTTCGAAGCGACGACGAGCAAGGACGACGCCGTCACCCACGCCAAGAACGACGCCCTCTCGAGGGCCCGGTCGGGCGCGAGGGTCCCGCATGTCACATTCGAGCGTCTCCACGTGCTGCCCAGGCGGCTGTCGATGATATACTACCCGATCTGGGTCGTGCGGTACAAGTACCGGGACAGGATGTACATGACCACCGTCGACGGCGTCACCGGGCAGACCATGTCCGGGAGGGCGCCCGGGGACCCGCTGTTCCAGAGCCTTGCGGTGACCGCGGGCACTTCCGTGGGCGGCCTGATCGCGGCCGCGGGGCTCATCTTCTCAGGCGGGACGACCGAGATAGCGGTCGGCGGCCTTGTCGTCGGCGCGGCCATATTGTACATGACCTACAGGTTCTTCAGGCACGGCTCCGAGATCATCGAGGGCGAGTTCAAGGAGAAGAAGGCCTCGGCCAAGCAGACCCTGAACGATCTCGGGAGCATCGCCAAGCAGATCCAGGGAGGGATGAGATGAAGGTCATCCAGGTGAAGTGCCCCTCGTGCAACACCCCGATCTACTCGAAGGAGCGGGACAGGCTGTTCTTCTGTGACAAGTGCAACACGCTCCATGTCCGGGACGGCGGCGCGGAGAAGCTGGAGTACGAGATAGCGGAGTTCGGCAAATCGGCCCAGGGCGAGAAGGTGTACATGCCCTTCTGGAGGATGTACAGCTCGTTCACGATAACCTCCAAGAGCGTCGAGGGCGGCCAGCTGTTCAGGCTGTCGTCGTGGCTCAAGGGCGGGGGCAACTCGGGCAGCCTGTTCATCTACCTCCCGGCGACGGACATGGACACGAACTCGATGAAGTACTGGTCAACGACATACACGGCGAACCCCCCGAGGTACGCCACCAGGCTGAACTTCGGGGGCGTGAGGCGCCTCGCGGCGTCCATGAACCGTGAGGAGGCGAAGAGCCTCGCGGACTTCGTGGTCGTCACGATGGAGGCCGAGAAGCCAGGCGTGCTCCAGAGGCTCGACTACTCGCTGACGGTCAACGATGCGAAGGTGGTCTACCTGCCGTTCGTGTACACCCAGGGCGGGCTGACGCCTGCCCTGTGACGAGGCTACTCCCCCTCGTCCTTCCCCTTCGCCTTCAGGAACGCGGCGATGATGTCGCCGTGGTCGAAGGCCATCTCAGGGACCTCGTCCACGGGCACCCACGCCGCGGAGCTGGCGTCGTCCCCCGCCTTGAGGGCCCCGCCGGTCTGCCGGAGCTCGTACACCGCGGTCACGAAATGCCCCCTCGGGTCCCTGCCGGGGGCTGAGTACACGCCGACCAGGCCCACGACCTTTGTCTTGAGGCCGGTCTCCTCGAGCACCTCCCTCACGACGCAGTCCTCGAGCCTCTCCCCGTAGTCCACGAACCCCCCAGGGAGTGCGTGGGACCCTTTGAACGGCTCGTTCTTCCTCCTTATGAGCACTATCTTGCCGTCCTTGAACACGATGCCGTCGCAGGTCACCGACGGCCTCCTCCAGTGGTTCTCGAACTGGCTCTGGAGCGAGGATACCCGATTGTCGTATTCGGACAGGATGTCCTCCCCGAGCGGGGTGAGCATGGTCTCCCCTCCCTTCTTGCCTCCCCTGGATGACTCCACGATGTCGCCGCCCGCGTTCTCCGCTATCCTGTGCAGTATCCCCCAGGCGTGCCGGTATGACATGCCCATCTCCTTCGCGACCTTCGAGATGGACCTCGTCTCCCTGATCCTGCGCAGGAGTCGCGCCCGCCCGTCGCTGAGGATGAACTCGTCATCCCTCACGAGCCACATCTTGAGCTTCAGGTCGTACATCTTGAGCGCTCCGTGTATGTGTCACGACATGTGAAATACCTTTGCGAGAACGGCGCCCGAGATCATCTGAGCATCGGCATCTTCAGCTTCTTCGCCTTGGCCTCGGCGACCGCCTCCGGGTATCCAGCGTCCGCGTGCCTCACGACGCCCATCCCCGGGTCGGCCGTGAGCACTCGCTGTATCTTCTCCCCGGCCTCCTTGGTCCCGTCAGCCACAACCAGCAGGCCCGCGTGGGTCGAGTACCCGATGCCCACCCCGCCGCCGTTGTGGATCGCTATCAGGTCAGCGCCCGCCGACGCGTTCACCAAGGCGTTCAGGAGCGGCCAGTCGGCGATAGCGTCGCTTCCGTCCATCATGCCCTCGGTCTCCCTGTTCGGAGACGCCACGGACCCGCAGTCGAGATGGTCCCTCGTGATCACGATAGGCCCGGACAGCTCCCTAGAGCCGACCATGTCGTTTATGATCTTGCCGAACCTCGCCCTCTCCCCGTACCCGAGCCAGCAGACCCTCGCGGGGAGCCCCTCGAAGGGCACCTTCGCCTCCGCGAGCTTTATCCAGTCCACGAGCTGCTGGTTGCCTTTGAACTCCTTCATGACGACCTTGTCGGTCTTGAGGATGTCCTCGGGGTCGCCCGACACGGCTATCCACCTGAACGGCCCCCTGCCCTCGCAGAACATGGGCCTGATGTACAGAGGGACGAACCCCTTGAAGTCGAACGCGGCATCAACGCCGGCGCGCACGGCCTGGGCCCTGATGTTGTTCCCGTAGTCGAACACGACCGCTCCCTTCCTGAGGAACCCGAGCATGGCCCTGACGTGCTCGCCTATGCTTTCCAGGGCCCTCCTCTTGTATTCCTCAGGGTCCGACTTCCTCAGTCTCGCGGCCTCGTCCACCGTGAGGCCCTTGGGAATGTACCCGCCGAGCTCATCGTGGGCGGAGGTCTGGTCCGTGACCACGTCGGGGATGACGCCTCTTGAGAGCAGCTCCGGGTGCGTCTCCGCGCAGTTCCCGACCAGGCCTATGGACAGCGCCTTCCCGGCCTTCTTCGCGTCCAGGGCCGTCCTGAGGGCCTCGTCGAGGTCGTCACACACGGTATCGCAGTACCCGATGCTCGCCCTGCGCTCGATCCTCTTCCTGTCGGCCTCCACCGCCAGGCAGACGCCCCCGTTCATGGTGACGGAGAGCGGCTGCGCCCCTCCCATGCCCCCGAGCCCGCCTGTCAGCACCAGCCTTCCCTTGAGCGTCCCCTTGAAGTGCTTCCTCGCGCACGCGGCGAATGTCTCGTAAGTGCCCTGGATGATGCCCTGGGTGCCGATGTACGCCCAGCCGCCGGCGGTCATCTGACCGTACATGATCAATCCCTTGGCCTCGAGCTTGTAGAACTCCTCCCATGTGGACCAGCGGGGCACCAGGTGGGAGTTGGCCGTCAGGACCCTCGGCGATGTCTTCATGGTCTTGAAGACAGCGACCGGCTTCCCCGACTGGACCAGCATCGTCTCGTCGTCCTCGAGGCGCTGCAGCGTCTCCACGATCGCGTCGTAGCACTCCCAGTTCCTCGCGGCCTTCCCCGTGCCGCCGTATATGATGAGCTCCTCCGGCTTCTCCGCG
>JAUPMC010000180.1 GCA_030836605.1 Thermoplasmatota archaeon
GCACTTGACCAGCACGGCCATCTGGTGCGGGCAGAAATACCCCTTCTCGCGGTGGTCGACGCACTCGCACGACGTGTCGACATCCTCGTTGGTCTGGTTCACGAACCGGATCCGATACTCCTCATATCCATCCGACTTGCGCAGCGAGAACACGGCGTTCACGATGGTGTCGTCGCTCTTCGGGTCAATGTCCACTATCTTCCTGCCGCCGGCCCATTTGATGGCCTTCGCCATGTTCTCGACGAAGTATATCTCCTCCTGGGCGGCGCAGAAGTCCTCGAGCGCCTTCTTGTCCATGTTGTCGAGGACGTAGGCGACCAGGTCCTCCTTCAACAGGTTCGACCATCCGGCAAGCTTCTTCGCGTCGCACAGGTTCCTGAGGCTGGCGACCGTGAGCCTCGAGACCCTCAGCTCAAGGGGCAAGTCCTTTCTCATTTTCCCATCCCTTGATGGACTGATGTTGCTCGTCGTTTAAGAACATAACGACCGGCCGTGGCTCAGAGGCGGTCGTCGGTCGGGTTCCTGCGCCTCCGCATCACCAGGATGTGGTCCCTCTCGATCCTGCTGTCGTTCCAGCGCGGTATGTCCAGGTGGCGGTTTATCACGTCGTACACGAACGCCCCCTCGAGCTCGAACCCGCACTTGTCGGCGATCCGCGCCAGTATGCGGTACGTCGGTATGCGGACCTTCCTGAAGGTGTTCTCGCCCACGACGACGCAGTACACCCCGTGCCTCTTCAGCACCCTGTTCACCTCGCAGAAGTTCCGGCGCATGTCCTCGAAGTACTTGTACACTATGTACGCGCTCTTCTTCTCCGTCTCCACGAGCTCGTCCATGACCGCCTTGAGCTCCGGGACGGACGTCTTGGGCTCCCAAGGCCTGTACTCGGACACGTACGCCCTAGAGGTGCCCACGACCTGCCCGTCCAGATGCGCCATGTCAGGCATGAGGTCCAGCCAGAACATCTCGAGCTTGTGGACGCTGACATAGTGCACCGCGCTCGCGTACGGCGGGGATGTGACCGCGAGGTCGACCGAGGAGTCCTCCAAGGATATCTCCCTCGCGTCCTTGCCGATTATGGACACTGAGGGCGCGCCCCTGTACTCCTTCTCCACGTGCTTCGACACCCTCCAGAGCTCCTCCGCGTCCAGGAGCTTGTTCCTGACAGTGTTCTCGAACTTGGGTATCGCCTCGAACGAGGTCTTGCCCTGCGCGTCCAGCTTCTTGCGGAAACTCGTGACCTCCGGTATCAGCGAGTCCGAGTCCGAGTTGGACATCTTCCGTATGATGGACGAGAAGCATATCTTGAAGAAGTCCTGCTGGTCGCCCTTCCTCATCCCCCATATGTGCTTCTTGACCGTGGCGAGGTCCGCGAGCACCTCGGGCTTGAACCAGTGGTCCCTGTTGGGGATCTCCGGGGCCAGCGCGGAGTTGTCGCTCCCGTCGGACCTGATCGCCTCGAGGAGAGGCTCCGCGGACGCCCTGAGCCTACCAGGGTCGAGGGGCGTCGTCTTGACCTTCGCGATCATGTTGGCGAGCGGGTGTATGTCCACGCCGTAGCTGTGCCTCCCGAGGATGTACGACTCGAGCAGGGTCGTCCCCGAGCCCATGAACGGGTCCAGGACCCGGTCACCCACCTTAGAGTACTTCTGGATGCAGAAACCGGGTATCTGAGGTATGAACTTCGCCGGGTACCTGTGGATGCCGTGAGTGGCGTAGCTGACCTGTTTGCCGATGTACTTGCCGAACTCGTCGGAAAGGTCCACGGGCTTCGCGAGGCCTCGTCTATCCGGCGGGTCCCCCTGGGAGTCCAAGGACATGACCGTTCTTTCTCTCCTTTCACAGCCCCTCGAGGGCCTTCAAGCCGGCCCCCGAGACCAATCTGGTCACCGCAAGAATGACGTTCTCCTTCTTAACCCTGCGCTGCTCGGAGCTGTCCCTGTCCCTGATGGTGACTGTCCCGTCGTCCTTCGATTGGTAGTCGACCGTTATGCAGCAGGGCGTGCCGACCTCGTCCATGCGGGCGTACCTACGGCCGATGGAGCCAGCGTCGTCGTAGTATGTGTGCATCCCCGCCTCCGAGAGCGATGCTTGTATCGCGGACGCGATGTCGTCCAGGCCGTCCCTGGCCATGAGCGGGAACACGCCCGCCTTGAACGGGGCGACGAGCCCCTTCAGCTTGAGGGTGACATAGTCCTCGCCGTCCTTGGCCGACTTCGAGTACGCGTGCTCGAGGACCGCGTACAGTATCCTGTCGACGCCGTACGCTGGCTCGATCACGTGCGGCACGAACTTCCTCCCCGTGACCTTCTCCTTCCTCATCGACACCTCGAAGCACTCCGAGGGCACCTGGAAGGACCTCCCGCCAGCGTGGACGGTGACCTCCTTCGCGCCCTTGAGCGACTCGACGGGCATACTGGACAACGCCTCGGCGACCGTCTTCGTGTCGCCCTTGAACATCTTGCCCATGACGTCGAACTTGACCTTGACCGCCTCGTGCTCGACCTCCTTGGGCTCGTCGAACCTCTGGAACGCCGTCAGGTCCGCGTCCGAGTGCTTGATGTGCGCGGAGAGGTCGTAGCACCCCCTGTCGGCGACCCCGACCAGCTCCACCCAGCCGTACCCTAGCTCGGCCTCGAGGTCCCAGCAATCGGACGCGTAGTGGGCCATCTCCGTCCTCTCGTGCTGCCTGAACCGCATCTTGGAGGGGTCCAGGCCCACGTCGAGGGCGAACCTGTGCGTGAGCCACATGAAGTACGCGAGCACCTCGTTCACGATGACCTTGTCCCTGACCGCCTGCTCGAGCGTGAGCTCCTTCGTCTCGCCCGTGTTGGCGAACAGCAGCAGACGCTCGCCCTTGACGGAGTCGAACCTCGGCCATGTCTTGTCGTCCGGGTCCACGAACAGCTCCGCCTCCATCTGGTGGAACTCCCTCAGCCTGATGAGCCCCTGCCTCGGGGATATCTCGTTCCTGAACGACGTGCCGACCTGGACCGCGCCGACCGGGAGCTTCTCCCGCCCCAGCCTGTAGACCTGCTCGAAGTTGACGAACATGCCCTGGGCCGTCTCGGGCCTGAGGTAGCCGGGCTTCGCCTTGCCCGCGCCCACCATCGTCTTGAACATGAGGTTGAACCGCTTCGGGTCGGTGAGCTCGCCCCTGCACGACGCGCACTTGACGCCGTTCTCGCGCAGCAGCTGGCCCAGCTCGCCCTCGCCCAGGGTCGCCGGGTTCTCGTGAAGGCCCTTCGCCAGATGGTCCGCGCGGTACGTCTCGCCACACTTGGTGCACTCGACGTACATGTCGGAGAACGTGTCCAGGTGCCCCGATGCCTTGAACACGGGCTCGGGCGACACGAGCGGGCACATGAGCTCCACGAAGCCCTCCTGGAGGACGTAGAGCCGCCTCCAGTGGTTCTCGATGTTGTTCTTAAGGGTCACGCCGAGCGGGCCGAAATCGTACATCCCGGCCATGCCGCCGTAGATGTCGAAAGACGGCCACAGGAACCCCCTGCGCTTGCAGAGGGAGAGTACCTCCTGAGGATCCATGGGCATCACTTCGTGAGCGTTGATACCACATCTATGTCATAAATCATCGCCACGAGGTTGTCCTTCGAGTCCCTGACGGGGAGCTGTCCGAAGTCGTGCTTCCTCATGGTCCTAGCGGCGTCGCCGACCAGCGTCTTCCTGAAGACGGTCATGGGGTTCCTCACCATGATCTCCTTGACCGTGAGCTTCGGCAGGTCGACCTTGGAGACCTCGTACCAGAGCTTCATGACATTCCTGAGGCCCTCCCAGGTCCAGTTGTCGTCCTCGTCGCTGATCCCGAGGTCGCTCATCGCGACCGTCCTGTCGACGATCGTCTGGTTGAATATGTCCCTGTCCGTGACGATGCCGACCAGCTTCGCCTCGTCGTCCAGCACCGGCAGCGCGACCACCTTCGCGGCCCTGAAGGTCGCGAGCGCGACCGACAGCGGGGCGTTGTGGTAGATGGGGATGCACGGAGACCTCACGATCTCCTCGACCGAGATCTGGGGGTTGGCCTTCTCTACCACTATGAGTAGGTCCGTCGGGGTGATGATGCCCGCGAGCTTCCCCTTCTCGACCACCGGGAGGTGGCTCAAGCCCTGGTCGACCATTATGCGGGCGGCGTCCTTGACGCTCGCGTTGATGTTTATCGTGGGATAATCACGCCTCATCACGAGTGCCAGCTGCTCCTCCTCGGGCTTCAAGAATATGTCCTGGCGTGTGACGAACCCGGCCAGGGTCCCGTCGCTGGACTTCACGACGGGCATGCCCGTGATGTTGTTCTTGACAAGCTGTTTCAGCACTTCGGAGCGCGTGCCCGGGAGCTCCGCGGTGATTGGGTTCTCGGTCATTATCTCCTTGACTTTCATCCGGTGTGTCACCCCTTCTTCGCCCTGACCACCAGGACCGGGCAAGTGGCGTACCTGGTGACCCTCTCCGCGACGCTCCCCATGAAGAGCTTTCCGAGGGCCGAGCGGCCCAGGGTGCCCATCACGACGAGGTCGAAGCCGGCCGCGGTCTCAAGTATCTTCCTGGTCGGCGAGCCCTCGAGGACCATGGGCGTGACCTTGACCCCTTTGGAGTCGCCCTCGGCCTTGACGTCCTCCACGGCCTTCTTGCCCTCGTTCTCCAGCAGGGAATAGACGCTCACGATGGAGGAGTCCATGGGGAAGCTCCCGAACGACGTCTGGTCCACGACATAGAGCGCGGTGACCTCCGCCCCCAGCTCCTTCGCGAGCCAGAGACCGTACGACACCGCCTCCTTGGTGTTGTCGGACCCGTCCGTCGCTATGAGTATCTTCCTGATTCCCTCCATCGTCAGATCCTCCGGAACCTGCCTCCACGGGACACGGCTGAGACCCGTGCGGACCCCGCGGCGGAGACCACCTCTGTCAGGGGGTCCTCCCCCTGCATCTCCAGCACCACGAGGTCGTCAGTCTGCTCGATTTCCGTAGTTATCTCCCGTACCGCATTTAATACTTTGCGCCCTGAGCATGTCGCCAGACGTATCGTTTCGGACGGTGTCGTGCCCCCGCTGGACGCGCTCAGCCGGAAGGCCGCGCGCAGCTCCTCGAGCATGTCGGGACGACAAATCATGCCGTTGTCCGTCCCCAGCGCGACTTCCACCCCCGCCCGGAGCAGCCGCGGTATCCGAGGGTCGATGCCGAAGAACTCGTTCGACCTCGGGCAGACGACGATCGGCACACGCGCCTCGGCGACCGCCACCAGGTCGTCGTCCGAGGCCGCTGTCATATGTACCAGGAAATCCGGCTTGAGGTCCAGGACGGCGTCCACGTCCTCCCTGAGGATCTCGCTCGCGTGTAGCCCGAACAACTTGCCCCTGCTCTTGGCCGCCTTCGACGCCCTCTCCAGGAGGTCCCTCGGCCAGTCCCGGATCGAGCTCATGCCGAAGCCGTCGCATTGCGCCACGAAATCATCGAGCGCCTCGTAGGATGCGTCCGCGTGGACTGGACGGCCCAGGAGCGTCGGGGACACCAGGAGCCCATCGGCGGACTCCATCGCCATCTGTATGCCGCCCGCCCCCTCCTCCCTGAAATCGATGAAGGCCGAGGTCCCCGTTTCCGCCATCGTCGAGATGGCCGACCTCATGCCCTCAATCTTCCTAGACCTGGACGCGGTTCTCAGCATCCTGTGCTTGTAGCCGTTCGGTGGGGCGACGATCTCCTCCACGGTCCCCTTCGGCGCCGGGTAGGCGAACGAGTCCCCTATGTGAGTGTGAGCGTTGACGAACGCCGGGAGCACGATGGCCTTGCTGGAGCCCTCGGGGGCCTTGCCGTGGCATATCTCGACCACCTCGTCCCCCTCGACGACGAGATGGCCCTCCATCAACCCGTCCTGGGTGAATATCCACCGGCCGATACTCTCCTTGCTCATGGCGGAGAGGCCATCGTTTCCGCGGGTCTAATACTTTCGCGGTTGCTAGTCCAGAATTTGATAATCGCCTCGAATATAAATCTAACAGCGACCGATTCGGTCAAGAAGATTTATATCCAGGGAGATAATCCCCCGATTCACAACGGAGGTAGTCGAATGCCAGCCAAGATCAGCAAGGATGAGTGCGTTGCCTGTGGAGCATGCGTCGATATCTGCCCTGAGGGCGCCATAACCGTCGAGGACGTCGCCGTCGTCGACGAGAAGAAGTGCCTCGACTGCGGCGCGTGCGTCGAC
>JAUPMC010000181.1 GCA_030836605.1 Thermoplasmatota archaeon
GTGTTCGTCGTGGGCTCGACGGCAGCGGTGACGACGGTCGAGCACGAGCCCGGGTTGGTCTCGGACCTCAGGGGCGCCCTGGACAGGCTCTACCCGAAGGGGGAGGACTACGAGCACCACAGGCGCTGGGGGGACGGGAACGGGCACTCGCACGTGAGGGCGGCGCTCATAGGGCCGTCCCTGACGGTGCCCGTGGTGGACGGGAGGCTCCTGCTGGGCACCTGGCAGCAGATCGTGTTCCTGGAGCTGGACGTGAGGCCCAGGTCCAGGGAGCTGGCAGTCCAGGTCGTCGGGGAGCCCTGAACCAGTTACGCGGGTGTCAGGACAAGCATATTATACGTGAGGTCGTTGGCCTGACCATGCATATCGAATGCGAGTTCCTCGGCGGAGGCAACGAGGTCGGGAGGCTCGCCATACTCATGAAGACGGCCAAGGCGAGGCTGCTCTTCGACTACGGGATGTCCGCGACGGACCCGCCCAAGTACCCGGCGCCGGCGCCCCCGGTGGACATGATGTTCCTGACGCACTCTCACCTGGACCACTGCGGGATGATCCCGTGGGTCACGGCGAGGCATGACATCGATGTGGTCGCCACGAGCACGAGCAGGAAGATCGGCGGGCTCCTGATGGAGGACAGCGTCAAGGTGGCCGCGTCCGAGGGTTACCCGGAGATGTACGGCAAGACCGAGATCAAGCGGGCGCTCGGGAGGTTCCGCGAGGTCGAGTTCGGAGACACTGTGTCGACCCACTCCATCCAGGTGCGCGCGCACTCCGCGGGGCATATACCGGGGGCGACCATGTACGAGCTCATGGGCAAGAAGACCACGCTCGTGACCGGGGACCTCCACACGCTCGACACGCGGCTCGTGTCCGGCGCCAAGCCGGTCAAGTGCGATAACCTCGTCATGGAGTCCACATACTCCGGCAGGAACCACCCTGACCGGCTCAAGACGGAGTACGCCTTCCTGAAGAAGGTCCACGAGGTCGTGGCCAGGGGCGGGAAGGCGATCGTGCCCGCGTTCGCCGTCGGGAGGACCCAGGAGATACTCCTCCTGCTCAAGGACAGCAGACTCGACTACTGGCACGACGGCATGGGCAAGTCCGTCAACAAGCTCTACCTCGAGGAGCCGCAGCACCTCCGGTCAGCGAAGAGGCTCAGGCAGGCCGTGACCAGGGGCAGGGAGGTAAAGAACTTCCACGCGCGCCAGAGGGCGCACGACGGCGAGGTCATCGTGACGACCAGCGGGATGCTGGACGGCGGACCGGTCGTGAGCTACATCGAGGTCGCCAAGGACGACCCGAAGAACGCGATCCTGCTCACGGGGTACCAGGTCGAGGGGTGCAACGGGAGGAAGCTCCTGGACACGGGCACGATGGAGTTCCACGGGGTCTCCGAGAAGGTCGAGTGCGAGGTGCTGAAGTTCGACTTCTCGGCTCACGCGGGCCATGACGACCTCCTCGCGTTCGCGAAGGGGTGCTCCCCGGAGAAGGTCGTCCTGATGCACGGGGACCACAGGGAGGCGCTCGCCGAGGACCTGCGCAAGGAGGGCTTCGAGGTGCTCCTCCCGATGAACGGGGAGAAGTTCGAGCTCTGACCCGGGATATCATTAATAGGGCCCACGCGCTTTTTCCGCGCGCATGCGCTCAAGGATACGCGAGTACCTCAGGGAGGACATCGGCTCGGGGGACATCACCTCGGAGCTCGTCGTGCCGGCCACGCAGATGGCCAAAGGCCGGGTCGTGGCGAAGGAGACCTGCGTCCTCGCCGGGGCCGCGGAGGCCGCCGAGGTGTTCCACGAGCTCGGGGCGAAGGCTGTCCTGAAGCGGAAGGACGGGTCGTACGTCGAGAAGGGTGACGTGGTCATGACCGTCTCCGGGCCCGCGAGGGCGCTCCTGGCGGGCGAGAGGCTCGCGCTCAACTTCATCATGCGCATGAGCGGCATCGCGACGGTCACGAGGGGCCTGGCAGAGATGTGCCGTGAGGTGAACCCCGAGGTCAGGGTCGCAGCCACGAGGAAGACCGTGCCCGGGTTCAGGGAGTTCGAGAAGCGCGCGGTCGCGCTGGGCGGAGGCGACCCGCACAGGTTCGGCCTGGACGACTCCGTGCTCATCAAGGACAACCATATCAGGATCGCCGGGGGCGTGAGGGAGGCCCTCAGGCGCGCGAAGAAGTCCAGCTTCACCAAGAAGGTCGAGATAGAGGTCGAGAACGAGAAGGACGCCTTCGCGGCGCTCGAGGCGGGCGCGGACATCGTCATGCTCGACAACTTCCCCCCGGCGGAGGCTGGGAGGCTCTACCTGGCGCTCAAGAAGAGGCGGCCCGACATCGTGGTCGAGGTGTCTGGGGGCATCACCCCGGCGAACATCCGCGGCTACGCGGGCGCCGCGGACATCATATCCGTCGGGTGGATCACGCACTCGGTGCGCTCGGCTGACTTCTCGATGGAGATGGAGAAGGCCTGAGGGCCCACAGATATTTCTACGGGCCGGATGCTCCAAGTCCGGGGACCATGAGGGCGGAACAGGCTTGGGCGACTCTCTCTCTGCTGTTCGCGCTGTGCGACTTCATCGCGACCGCGGCGCTCGTCAGCCTCGGCTACGACCCCTACCAGGTGGGCGCGTTCGCCGTCAGCGCGCTCGCCATATACCTGTACGTGGTGTACAAGAGGTATCACATCGAGCTCGTGACCGAGGGGGACATCGCGCTCTTCGCGGACCCCGAGGACCTCAGGATACTCTGCGAGATATACGGCCTCGGGGGCATCGGGAGGCCCTTGATCGACAGGCAGCGGCTCAAGAACTTCGTCAGGGGGCACCCCGACACCGCCTTCGTCTGGACCGCGCCCAGGGCCGTGAGCTCGCTCGGCTCCGCCCTGGCGGTCCCTGAGCCCGAGCCCGAGGAGGAGCTGACCGTCCCCGCGCTCATGAAGAAGCTCATGTCCGACAAGCCCTCGGACGCCTCTCTCAAGGGGTCGCTCATCTGGGACTCGGACGGGCGTTCGAGGGGGCCCGTGGCCGCGAAGCAGTGCCCCGTGTGCGACTCGGACCTGAGGGGACACAGTGACCTGTGCCCAGAGTGCGGGGCCGACCTCAGATTCTACTCGTCGCTGACTTACTCGAGGCTCGGCAGACGCCTCCTCTCCGAGAAGACAGAGGCCAGGAAGAGGAAGCATAGATAAGCCGCTGAGCCGTTCCGGTTCCATCGAGGGGAGGCAGCGTGAAGCCGGACGAGAAGTGCGAGATATGCGGCAAGGCGGCCACACGGTTCCTCTTCGCGACCTTCCTGTGCGACGACGAGGCCTGCATCGAGAAGGCCCGGGAGCGCAGGGGGGGGCCGGGCGGACACAAGAAGCAGAAGATGTTCGACTGGATGAAGCCAGGCA
>JAUPMC010000182.1 GCA_030836605.1 Thermoplasmatota archaeon
GGGCGTCCCGGACGCCAGGATGGACCGACCGCTCAAGAGATGGATAAAGAAGAGTCTTCAGGAGGCGCGAGCGCGCCCCCTGGAAAGGATTGAAAAGAAGGGTTTCGGGCTCACATCATGCCGGGCATTCCGCCCATGCCGCCCATCCCGCCGCCTCCGCCCGGAGGCATCTTCTCGGACGGCGAGAGCTTCCTCGCGGCGATGACGTCGTCGATCCTCAGGACCATCGACGCGACCTCGGTCGCGGACTGTATGGCCTGGGTCTTCACCCTGAGAGGCTCGATGACGTTCTGCGCGAGCATGTCCGAGACCTTGTTGTCCAGGACGTTCACGCCGAAGGTCTTCCCCGTCTTCTTCGTGTGGGCGTTCTTGAGCTCTATGAGCACATCGATCATGTCCATGCCCGCGTTCTCAGCGAGGGTCCACGGGATGATCTCCAGCGCCTCGGCGAAGGCCTCGATCGCGAGCTGCTCCCTGCCGCCCACGGACTGTCCGTAGTCCCTGAGCCTGAGGGATACCTCCATCTCCGGTGCGCCTCCGCCAGGGACCACGACGCCGTCCTCGACCGCGACAGCGACGACCTTCAGGGCGTCGTGCAGGGCCCTCTCGACCTCGTCCACGACGTGCTCCGTGCCGCCCCTTACCAGTACGCTCACGGCCTTCGGGTTCTTGCAGCCCGTGACGAATGTCATGTCGGAGTCGGAGATCTTGCGCTCCTCGACCGCCTCAGCCGCGCCCAGCATGGACGCGCTCAGGTCGTCAAGGTTCGTGATGATCTTGCCGCTGGTCGCCTTCGCCAGCTTCTCCATGTCCGACCTCTTGACCCTGCGGACGGCGTATATGCCGTCCTTGGCGAGGTAGTGCTGGGCCATGTCATCGATGCCCTTCTCGCATATGACGACGGTCGCGCCGGACTTCTTGACCTTGTCGACCATGCCCCTGAGGGTCCGCTCCTCCTCGTCCAGGAACTTCTGCATCTGCATCGGGTCCCTGATCTGGATCTTCGCCTCGACCTCGGTCTTCTTGATCTCGAGGGCCGAGTCGATGAGCGCGATCTTCGCGTTCTTGACCAGTGTGGGCATCCTCGGGTGCGTGCGTTCCTTGTCCAGTATGATACCCTTGATGAGCTTCGTGTCCGCGACGGAGCCGCCGTGCTTCTTCTCGACCTGCACGTTGTCGATGTCCGCGGTGTACTTTCCATCGGTCTTCTCGGATATGGACGATATCGCCTCGACCGCGATGTCAGCGAGCAGGTCGCGCTCCCCGCCGACGCTCTTCCCCGTCATGGCGGTCATCGCGACCTTCCTCAGGGACTTCTTGTCGGTCGGGCTGACCTCGATCCCGATGGACTTCAGTATCTTCACGGCCTCAGCGGCCGCGAGCCTGAACCCGTTCGAGATGACCGTCGGGTGCACGTTCTGCTCGATGAGCGACTCGGACTTCTTCAGGAGCTCGCCGGCGATGACGACAGCCGAGGTCGTCCCGTCGCCGCACTCGTTGTCCTGCGTCTTCGAGATCTCCACGACCATCTTGGCCGCGGGGTGTTCGATATCCAGTTCCTTCAGGATGGTCGCACCGTCGTTCGTTATGACGATGTCACCCATGCTGTCCACGAGCATCTTGTCCATGCCCTTCGGACCCAGGGTGCTTCTGACGGCGTCAGCGACGGCCTTGGCTGCCATGATGTTGTTGCTCTGGGCAGTCTTGCCCTTCGTCGACTCCGTCCCTTCTCTGAGTACAATTATGGGTTGGTTTCCCATCATTTCACAATGCCTCCGGGCTTCGAATATGATAGGACTTCTATATAACCATTCCGCATTGGGCGCGGGCGTCAGAACGCGTCGACCAGGTCTAGTCCCCGCCGCCCGCACTCCTCAGAGAGGCGGATGCGCACCCGTGAGGACCATGCGCCGGACCTCGCCGTCTCGAGGTCTGCCTTCAGCGTGGGTACTGCGGCGACCATCCGCTGCGAAGCCACTGGCTTGGGGTTCAGACCGTCCCACATGACCCTCTTGACCCCCGACTCGAACGCCCTGCGGACGAGGTCTGCCAGCGCCGAGTCGGACCCGGAAGCGGAGGGGACTATCGGGGCGGCCATCAGGTAGGTGTCGACACCTGCCTCGCTCAGCATGGCCAGCGCGGCGAACCTGCGGCTGGGGGAGGGTGCCCCCGGCTCGAGCACGGACGCCGCCGCGTCGTCGGGGCAACCGACGGACACACCCACCTCGACACCCTCCCAACCTCCGAGGAGGTCCAGGTCCCTGGCCACCAGGTCTGACTTGGTCAAGATGCTAGTCCTCGCATCGTACCTCTTCAGGAGCGCGAGGCAGCTCCGGGCGAGCTCCAGCTCTGCCTCCGCGGGCTGGTAGGGGTCCGTGACGGTCCCGACGCCCACGACGCCCTTGACGCCCTTGGCCAGCTCCGCCTTGAGCTGGTGCGCGATGTTCACCTTGGCCTCCACCGCGGAGCCCCAGGGCCTGTCGAGGGCGAAACCTGTGACATCCTGGACATAGCAGTAGAGGCACCCGTGGGCGCAGCCCCGGTACGGGTTCAGGGCCCAGTCGAGCCCCGGAAGCTTCGACACGGAGAGGGCCGATTTGCACTTCACGTGCTTCACCATGGTCACGCCCACCCGTCGTCTATGCGCTTCTGGTAGAGGGCGTCCTTGAGCACGGCGCTGTTCTTGACCCACCTGGATATCGGAATGTCCATGACCGTCGAGACATGCGTCAGCGCCTCCGTCATGGTCTGGAACCTCCTGGGCTCGTTCCTGAGCGCGGCCCGCACGTTCTCCCGCACGTTCCAGACGCCCACGGGCAGGATGTACCCGGGATGGGACTCCCTCAAGATGCACACCCCCGCCTGGCGGCGCTCGCGCTGGAGCAGCTCGTTCACGGCCAGCCTCGCGGCGTAGTAGCAGCCCCCGATGGTCGCGTAAGTCTTCCTCCCGTCGAAGAACTCGTGGTCGGAGATGATGGCTATCCTGTCGCTGTGGGGGTTCCAGGCCGTCTTCGGGTACCACGCCTCGATCAGCTCGTAACGCCACGAGGAGGGCATCATCAGGACCGCCCAGCGGTTGTCCAGGCTGACGGTCTCGTACACCCTGCACTCGTCGATGAAGGGGTAGGTCTTGGTCGTCTCGAGCATGTGGAGGCCCAGGAGGCTGTCCACGGCCGTGATGCTCCACCTCGTGGGGACGAACCTCCTCCTCCCGCCCATGCCGAACGCGCCCACGCTGAACGCCCGCTGGATGCCCGAGAGGAGTGTGCCGTCGCCGTACAGCGAGACGACCGCGTCCTTGGCCAGGAGGTCGGTGTCGTAGAACGCCTTCTCGAGCCTCTGGTCGAACCTCACATTGGATATGTCGAACTTACGCAGCGGCGCCGAGGGGCCGAAGGGCTCGACGTCGTCGTCGACCGTGAGCCTCCCCTGGGGCCTCTTCGTGAACTCAGCGAATGTCTCCGGGGGCTTCTTCGCGAGCGCCAGCTCCCTCGTTCGCTCGACCCGCTTGTCGGAGCTGTCGACATCGTACACCTCGACGCTGTGCATCCCCCGGACCATGCTGGACCTGAACTCGATGATGTCGTCGATGGGGAGGCCGACCCAGCGCTCGGGCGTGTCCAGGAGGGACGTGTCGCCGTGGAACGGGGGTATCATGGGGCCGATCGAGACCTTCGGGTACCCGAACCGGCCGACGAAAACGCTCGGGGGGGACGCGCCGTCCATGTCCAGGCGGTCGGTCCTCGCCCGGGTCCTGGTCGTCGAGAAAAACCTCGCGAGCACGGGGCACCGGTCCTTCCCGCAGAGCATCTTCGAGCCCTTGCAGAAGGCGCACCTCGAGGACTTCGCGGAGACCCCGTCCGTGGACAACATCTCGTCGAACAAGGCCGAGCTGTCGACCATCGTCGATGACCGGGAGAACTGCGAGAGGTCCATCCAGACGTGTGAACCGCACCGGCGTTAATAAGGTCAGCGGCGGCCGCTCCGAAAGTGGTCCAGCGTCGGCTTGTCAAAATAGATATACGCAGGACACGTTCTCGATTGTAAGGGGCGCAGAGGATTTCTCAGACGGGAGGTATCCGAGAACCATGATGGAGGCAGTGCTATCGCTCAAGATACCAGAGCATTGGATGAGCGAGATATCGGCCAATTACCCGGCGACCATCAAGGTCATTGACCGGATGCCGTACTCGGAGCACGGTGTCAAGGACCTCGTCGAGATACAGGCCCCGCCGGAAGTGATGGAGGAGATCCTCGAGGTCATCAAGAAGAACCCGCTCGTGGCGAAGGTCGACACGACCGTCACCGAGAAGGGGAAGGTCCTCAGCGCCATCACGACCTCGAGGTGCGAGGTCTGCAGGATAATCACGGACGCCGATGTGTTCCTCATATCCGCCCAGTCCAAGGCCGCCGGCAAGGTCGAGTGGACGATCATCCTGAGCGAGAAGAAGGTACTGAAGGAGATATTCGACCACCTCAAGAGCAAGAGCGTGGATGCCGAGCTGGTCAAGCTGACGAAGATAGACGACAAGGAAGCCCTCACGGAGCGGCAGGACAAGATCACCCAGGTCGCGTTCGACCGCGGGTACTTCGACTACCCGAAGCGCATCAGCCTGAGGGAGCTCGCGAGGATGTTCGAGGTGTCACCGTCGACGCTGTCGGAGATACTCAGGAAGGGCCAGCGGAAGATCGTCATGGACTACTTCAAGAAACAGAGACACGCGATATGAGGGATGGAAACGCGCTCGACCGCGGGCCCTGGACACCGAACCACATAGTCAACAACTTAAACTAGCTCGAATCCATAATCGCACGCACGGAGCAACGGGGGAACGACGATGCCAACCGAGAAACAGGTCGTTGAGGCGCTGAGGGAGATAGTGGACCCTCACAGCAGGATAAACGTGTACGACATGGGGCTGATCTCCGACATCAAGGTCACGAAGGACAGCGTCAGCCTCACGTTCCGGCCGACATCGGAGTACTGTCCCCTGGGGATCCACCTCTCGACGAACATCAAGCGCAGTCTCCTGAGGCTCCCCAAGATTAAGACGGCGAAAGTGACCGTCGTCGGCCACGTCAAGGCGGACATGATAAACAAGGTGCTCTCCGGGGACTGAGGCCGACCAGGCTCAGGCCCCGAACTTCTTCGCCCTGTCCGCGACGCCCATCACGGTCGGCATCAGGTCCTTCCCGCGTATCCTTCCCAGGGCCCCTGAGGCGACCGACATCTCGTCGAACTCCTTCACGTGGTCTATCCTCGCCCCGCCGCCGGATATGGCGACCGGCACCGGGTCCGCGCTGTGGTCCCTCACGCTCACGGGGGTCGAGTGATCCGCCGTCAGCACCACGACCACGTCCTCGTGCAGGTCCCTAAGCATGCCCTCGAGCATCGAGTCGATGCTCTCGATCACCTGGACCTTCAGCCTGAAGTCGCCATCATGGCCCGCGACATCGCACGCCTTGACGTTCATGAACACGAAGTCGTGCGAGTCCAGCGCCCTCATCGCCGCGTCGCCCTTCGCCTTGTAGTCCGTGTCCAGTCCGCCCGTGGCCCCGGGGACGTCCAGCACGTCCATGCCGACCATCCGGCATATGCCCCTGACCAGCGTGACGCCCGCGACCGCGGCGCACTTGACGCCGTACATGCGCGGCATCGGCTCGAGCTCGCCGAGGCTGCCCGCGCCCCGGGGGAGGACTATGTTCGCCGGAGGGAGTCCTTCAGCCCTCCGGTCCTTGTTCACCGGGGACTTGTCCAGCACCACGTGGGACATCCTGACGAACTCGTTCACTACCCTCGCGGTCTTCTCCGCCTCGGGCACGAGTCCCTTCGACTCGAGCACCTTGCCCTCGTGGTGCGGGTCGGCGTCCGTCACCCTAGGGTCGAGCCCCGGACCCCTGAGGAGCAGGACGCCCCTGTGCTCAGAGCCCTCCTTGAACATCACCTGGACATCGCCGATCTTGCGGCCTGAGAGCGCCTTGGCCAGCTCGGCCGTGCCGGACTTGATCCTCCCGGCCCGCCTGTCGGTGACGCTCATGGACTTGTCGACCGTGGCGAAGTTGCACCTGAAGGCCACATCGCCCTTCCGGACCTCGAGCCCCGCCCCCGCGGCCTCTATCGGGCCCCTGCCGGAGTACGCCTTGTACGGGTCGTAGCCGAACAGCGCCAGGTGCGCGGTGTCGCTCCCGGGGACGACCCCTGGGGCGATGACGTCCATGACCCCGTTCACCCCGTGCCGAGCGACGGCGTCCATGGCGGGCTTGCGGGCCGCCTGGAGCGGCGTCTTCCTGTCGAAGTCCTTCGCCGGACGGTCGGACATGCCGTCGCAGACGATCATGAGCATCTTCTTCTCGTTCATGGACGTGTGCGGAATCGACCCGCCTGTAATTAACCCTACCCCTGCGCGCGCTGGAACCTGGGGACGGCCGCGAGCGCCAGGGCGACCAGGCCCAGGAAGGCGCAGATGGTCATGACCACGCCGAAGCCGGCGCCCACGTACAGCGGGGTCAGGGCGACCGGGGACAGCGCGAACCCGAGGAAGCGCAGGCTGTTGAACACGGACGAGGCCGTGCCCTTCATCGACGGCGGCACGGCCACGACCATCGTGAGCAACGAGGACCACACGAACGACCCGCCCATGCCAGAGACGATCAGCAGCGCGATGAAGTCGTAGTAGGAGCCCGCGTACTGGAGGGCGAAGGCGGCGGACGCGCTCAAAGCGAACCCGACCGCCACGCAGCACCTCGGGCCCCTCTTGTCGACCATCGCGCCGGCCACCGGGGCGAAGAATATGCCCACGACGCCGGACGCGGACAGGGCTATCCCGATCTCCTCGGGCGTGAGGGATAGCGGGCCCGCGTCCAGGTACTCGGACACGAAGGATATCATCCCGGCGAAGGCCATGAAGGCGAGGAAGCCCGCTCCGGACAGGCGCATGATGTGCCGGTCCCTGAAGGCGGACGAGAGCTGCCTCCTCACGGCGTCGACTGACACCCTTCCCGTTCCCTGCCGGTCGTCCTTGAACGCGAACCAGACCGCCACGAACATGGCCGCGGCAAGCGAAGCGACCACGAGGAACGCGAGGCGCCAGTCGATGTCGGCGAAGGCGCCTCCGAGCAGCGGCCCGATGGAGGCGCCCGCGGTGGTCGAGCTGCCGAAGTAGCCCATGGACCGCCCCTGCCTGCCAGTGCCCGCGATATCCGACAGGAGCGCGACCAGGACGGGGTTGACGAAGGCGTACCCGACCCCCTGGATGACCCGGGTAACCATGAAGAGCTCGAGCGACGAGCAGAGAGCGGCCATGGCCGAGCCGGCAGCGTACAGCGCAAGGCCGAAGAGTAGGGTCGACCGCCGGTTGTACGCATCGGATATCGTGCCCGAGAAGAGCTGCATGATGGCGAACGGGAACATGAAGGCCGGGATTGAGAGGAGGATGTCAACGGGGTCGACGCCCCACGCGTCGCCCAGGGTGCCCAGGAGTGACAGGACCAGGTTCCCGGCGAGCGGCCCCGTGAAGCCGGCCACGTACACTATGATCTCCTTCGACCTCTGCAAGCCGCACCCCCACGATGCTCCCGACGGACGGGCCGATGAGGCGCCGAGGGGGAGATTTGAACTCCCGTGGTGTCAAGCACCAGTAGCTCTCGAGGCTACCGCCTTAAACCGGGCTTAGCTACCTCGGCATCCCGCGGACCGTGCCTCATGCATTACGGCTCTGGTATTTGGTGTTTTCAATCAGGGGGATGCCTGCGCAGGGTTCATGTGGGGGAGCGTGGTTCTCCACCGCAGGGGGAATCGGTCTGGAGTGTCCGAACTGCGGGGCCGAGAACGCGGAGGCCGCGCTGTACTGTGGGGGTTGCGCGGCCCAGCTGAGGGAGTTCACCCCCGTCGAGCGGGGTAACGTCGTATCCGAGGAGCCCCCTCCTAAGCCCGGCAGGTCCGTCAAACGAAGGTCCTCCAAGCTATGGGCGATCATCGTGCTCGTCATGGGGGCCCTCCAGCTGGTCGAGATCGCAGCTGGCGAGGCGAACATCGCGGAGAGTGTCTTCGGCGTGATCTGCGTCGTGGCAGGGACAACCATGATAATCCTCTCGTGGAGGCAGGAGAGCCGCGGCGGCACGGACGCGTTGA
>JAUPMC010000183.1 GCA_030836605.1 Thermoplasmatota archaeon
ACCACCGAAGGCTCCTCGATGGCCATCGGTATGAGGTGGTCTTTGCCGTTTATACGGAAGTTGGTCGCGATGCCGAGGGGCATGGCGAACGTGCCCAAGGCGTTCTCGACCATCTTGTCCGCCTGCGACACGGCGAGACCAGCCTCTCCGGAGAGCGCCCGCGCCTCTTCGTCCGAGAGGCCGGCGAAATCCTTCACGATCCTCGTCCGCTCGGCTGGAGAGAGCTTGTAGAACCCTTCTATCCTAGAACTGGGACACATCGGCAGCACCGTGTACCGGGAAAGCCGCCGGATATGTAATAAACGCTTCCATGGGAGTTCGGCGTTCGTCGCATCCAGACGGCCGCCGTTGGAAAAAACTATATCATGACCGGCGTCTGGAGGGGCGCATGAAGCGGTGCTCCGCCCCCGGGAAGATCATCTTGTTCGGGGAGCACGCGGTGGTGTTCGGGAAACCGGCGTTCGCGCTCGCGATAGACCTGAGGATCACCTCGACGCTGTCAGCCTCGACCCAGTACCTGGTCAACGGCCGACCGATGAAGAAGCAGTACCACATGTATGTCTCGAGTGCGCTCGACCAAGCGTGGGACGGCCCTCCGGTCGAGGTCGTGACGAGGTCTCAGATACCTTCCGGCTCTGGGCTGGGGTCCTCGGCCGCGGTCACCGTGGCTACGATAGCCGCGATGCTCGCCGAGAAGGGGCGTTTCCAGGCGGAGGCGGTCGCCAGGAAGGCCTTCGAGGTGGAGCTTGCGGTACAGGGCAGGGCGAGCCCGACCGACACCTCGACATCCTCGAACGGCCATGGCGTACTCGTCGCCCAGGAGAAGATGGACGGCTTCCTCTGGAGGATTGAATCGGGCGACAAGTCCTGGTCGATACACCACAGGGAGGTCCCCGAGTTCACGTTCGTGATCGGGTACACAGGGATACACGCGTCCACCGGGCCGCTGGTCGCCGGGGTGAAGGCGCTCGTGGACAGCTCCCGCGACGCGGCCAAGGCCGTCGACAGGATCGCGGAGCTCGTGATGGACGGCGTGAACGCCATGGAGAAGGGGGACAAGGCCAAGGTGGGCCGGCTCATGGCGGAGAACCACCAACTCCTCAACACCCTGGGTGTGGGCCACGCCATGTTGGACAGGGCGGTCGAGGCGTGCGGGCCCGTGAGCTACGGCGCGAAGATGACAGGCGCGGGCGGAGGAGGCAGCATGATAGCCCTGACCGACGACCCGACAGGCGCTTCGAAGGCAATCGCTTCGACGGGGTGCACGCCCTTCACGGTCAAGGTGGGGTGCGAAGGCGTGAGGCTTGAGCCGTACGCGCGTCGGGATTCCTGAGCCCATAGCGAAACGATATATCTCCAATCGGCGTATTCGAGCTGGAGCGAGACATGGTCGAACGATTGGCCCAACACAGGCACTGCCGGAGCTGCGACAAGGCTGTCCCGTACAAGGACGAGTTCTGTGACGAGAAGTGCGAGATCGAGTGGAAGACCAAGATGAAGAAGAAGAAGAACCAGCTGACTTACTTCTATGTCATAATGGTCGTCATCATGATACTGGCCATCGCAATGACCATGATGGGGTAGTCCTCGATGCGTGTAGGGATAGGCGGGACGTTCAACATCATACACAAGGGGCACGAGCTGCTCTTCGAGACGGCGTTCTCCGTGGGAGCGGATGTCGAGGTCGGCCTGACGTCGGACGAGTTCGCCAGGCGCTCCAGGAAGGTGGACTTACTCCCGTACTTCCAGAGGAAGTCGAACCTCGTCCGCTTCCTTGAGCGTTACGGCAAGCCGTTCGAGGTCGTCATGATCTCCGACATACTCGGGACAGCCGCGACATCGGAGAAGCTGGACGCGATAGTGGTGTCCCCCGAGACCAGGTCCAACGCGGAGGCGATCAACGACACCCGGCTGAAGAACGGTCTCAAGCAGCTAAAGGTCTTCTGCATACGGGAGGTGAAGGCCGACGACTCCGAGCCGATAAGCGCCACGAGGATAGTGAAGGGCGAGATCGACAAGGAGGGAAGGCTCCTGAGGCCGCTCAAAGTGGCCGTCGGCTCCACCAACAGGGTGAAGGTCGACGCTGTCAGGAACGTGTTCACCCAGGCGTTCGGGCTCGTCGAGGTCGTCAGTGTCGAGCCGGAACACGGGTTCGAACGGCAGCCCATGGCTGGAAGGGTGCTCGAGGGGGCCATCCTCAGGGCGAGGGGGGCCGCCGAGAAGACGAAGGCGGACTTCGGGGTCGGGATCGAGGCGGGGCTGGTCAAGGACGAGTTCACCGGGAGGCTCACGGACGTGCAGTACTGCGCCATAGTCGACGCATCTGGCCGGATGACGGTCGGGCACGGGCCCGGGTTCGAGTACCCACCGATGGTCACGAAGGCCGTGACGGAGGGCAGGTCCGTGGGGGAGACCATGTCAGCGATCACGGGCATCGAGGACATCGGCCGCAAAGACGGGTCGATAGGGTTCCTCTCGGACGGATTGATAGATAGGACATCCCTGAGCGAGATCGCCGTGTTGATGGCCCTGATACCGAGGATAAGGAAGGAGCTCTACGAGCCGGGCGACTCCGCCTGAGCCTCCGACACGGTCTCGAGATAGTCCGTCAGGGACGAGCAGTTGTCCTTCCCGACGCATCCGAAGCGCGCGTACCGCCGACAGTAGTCCCCGGAGACCTCGTGGTGCTCGCATTCCTTGGACTGCTTCACGAGCGCGCACTGTTCCTTGATG
>JAUPMC010000184.1 GCA_030836605.1 Thermoplasmatota archaeon
CTTCCAAGAACTTCAACGATTCCGTCCTCATGAGAAACCTCTCCCTGGCTCATCAACGGACTTTCCGTAGATAACTCTTGCTACGTCTCGCGCTGGCTGCCCACGTCCGTCGCCCCCCTGGAGAGGTTCTCCCGGCAAGGGGGCTTGAGCGGCGAGTGTGTGGACAAATTATAAATCGAGACAAGCTAATCAGAGCGAGGCGGTACGGGAGGCCAGACATGTCCAACGTTTTGCCGGATCTCAAGTACACGAAGGACCATGAGTGGGTGAAGGTCGAGGGTAACCTCGCACGCGTGGGCATAACGGACCACGCACAGGCGGAACTGACCGAGATAGTCTTCGTGGAGCTCCCCAGCGTCGGGAAGGACGTCGCCAAGGCGACCGTCCTGGGGAACGTCGAGTCGGTCAAGACCGTCTCCGAGGTGTTCTCCCCGGTGAGCGGGACCGTCAAGGAGAAGAACGACAAGCTGGTCGACTCGCCCGAGCTCCTGAACAAGGACCCGTACGGCCAGGGCTGGATCGCGGCTGTCGAGATGAGCAACCCGGACGACCTCGCGGACCTCATGTCCGCCGAGGACTACAAGAAGCTCCTCGGGGAGTGAGCCCCGGGCTTCGGGCCTGCATCCTGGAAGGCGCCTGCGATGAAGAAGGAAGTCTCGGTGGACGACGGGACCGATGCGTTCTCAGGGTTCCCGGTTGTGCTGTGCAGCGTCGGCGGGGAGAAGGACAACATCATCACCCTCGCCCTGTGCCATGTGTTCTCGTTCAAGCCCGCCCTGGTCGGTATAGGCGTCTCCCCGAAGAGGTTCAGTTACGGCCTGCTCCGGAAGAGCGAGGACTTCGCAGTGAACATACCGACCAGACGACAGCTAGAGGCCGTCCAGGTGTGCGGCTCCAAGTCCGGTAGACGGGTGGACAAGTTCAAGGCGGCGGGACTGACGAGGGAGAAGGCCAGCAAGATATCGTCGCCCCTGGTCGCCGAGTGCCCGGTGAGCCTGGAGTGCGTCAAGGTCAAGGAAGTCGAGACGGGGGACCATGTCTGGTTCGTCGGGGAGGTCGTCGCGGCCCGCAGGGAGGAGTCGTACGACAAGGCCGACATGCTCCTGTACTGGGGAGATTACCGGGTCATAGGGGAGAAGCTGGGCTGAGCGGGCCCCGTGGCAGTCCTCAGGCAGCTTCATTAGCCCCTTCGACGCTTAAGCCGTTTCGGAGAGGTGGCGCAGGTGTCTGGACCAGAGCCCGGTGTGAGAGTTCCCGACGCTGAGGGCCGTCTGACCGCCTCGGGTGCGGCGGAGACCGAGTTCCGCTTCTGCCCGACTTGCGGGCGCGGCATCGACCGGCGCGCCTCGTTCTGCCAGTATTGCGCGAGGGCCTTGGACGAGTCCGTCCCCCAGTCCGTCTATCACGAGCCGATATCGGCGGGGAAGCGCGTGTTGCTCTATCTGTGCTCGTTGCTGATACCGATGTTCGGGATCGCGCTGGGTATAATCTATACAGACAAGGATGACGAGGAGCACAGGTCGGTGGGCATGAAGTGCCTCATACTGGGAGCGATATCCCTCATCTTCGTGCCCACGGTGTTGGCCGCCGTCATGTACGTGATGGTCCTCGGAATGTGATCCCGGAAGGAAGGATGTGGTTGAATGGTGCTTTGTCCGAATTGCGGAGGCGAGAGTCCAGAAGGCGCGAATGCATGCGCGAAGTGTGGAACCCCTCTCGGGCCAGCGGCTAGGCATTGCGTGTCTTGTGGCCGGTCCATCGGGTTCCACGTGAACGTGTGCCCGTACTGCGGCCACGACTTCCGGGTCCAGCCTCAAGGCCCGGTCCGTGAGTCGTTGAGCGGCGGTGTCAGGGTCCTCCTTTACCTCGTCTCCTTCCTCGTCCCCGTCGTCGGCATCATCCTCGGGATAGTCTTCATGGTCAGAGCGGACCCCGAGTACAAGCGCATGGGGAAGATATGCCTCATACTGGGCGTTGTGGCGATAGTCGTGGAGATCGGGCTCGCGGCGGTGCTGTACGTCATGGTCCTAGGGTTCTCGGGGCCTGATGTCCACACGCCCGTCACCACTCTGACCGGGGTGCCCGCCGACGATGGGTGGAAGTTCATTATCGGGCCGATCAACTCGGAGGTCACTTGGACCGAGGTTTCGATACTGGTCACGACTCTCGATGGAACGGTGGGGTGGACCCCGTCCGCGTCGGACCTCACGGGTGGCGTCGGAACGACCTATGATTACGGGGCCGAGACCCTGGGCGCGCTTTCAGTGACGCTCACGGTGACGGACATCTCCGGGGACGGCCACCTGGAATTTGGAGACTACTTCATATTCACGGCCTCGCCCGGCTTCAGCGCCGAGGAGGACTACACGGTCGCGCTGATATACGAGCCGACCGACGGGATTATGGCCAATGCCGTGTTCAGCGGGTGAGACCGAGGCCGCCTCCGCCTGTCAACCCTTAAATGCTCGTAATCGGTTCTAGTGGTCGCGGTAGCGGCCAGCACCGCTCGGAACCGGAGGGGCCCCCCTGTACGTCTTCAGCACATGCCCGCGGGATTGCTACGACACATGTTCTATGGTCTCCAGGGTGAAGAACGGCCGGCTGCACGGCTCGGAGCCGAACAGCAAGCACCCGTTCACGGGCGACCTCCTGTGCCCTAAGGGCCGGAACCTCGGCCCGTACGTCTACTCGAAGCAGAGGCTCATGTACCCGATGCGCAGGACGGGGAAGAAGGGCTCGGGCGAGTTCGAGAAGATCACGTGGAACGACGCGCTCAAGGAGATTGCCCAGAAGGTGAGGGAGGTCTCGGACAGGGACGGGCCGGAGTCGATCCTCCAGTACGATTACGCGGGGACGATGGGCCTGGTCCAGAGGCACTTCCCCAGCAGGTTCTTCAACGCCATTGGGGCCTCGCGCATCTCGCACACGATATGCTCCAGGGCGGGCGACAAGGCGCTGCAGGTCGTGTACGGGTCCAACCTCGGCATGCTGCCCGATGAGATCGAGAAGTGCAGGCTCATCGTGGTCTGGGGCATGAACCCCGCCTGGAGCAGCGTCCACGGGTTCGAGATACTGAAGCGCGCGGCGAAGCGCGGCGCGAAGATATACGTCGTCGACCCCGTGAGGACGGCCACCGCCGAGGTCGGGGTGCATCTCCAGATCAAGCCGGCGACGGACGGCGCCCTGGCGCTCGGCATCATGAACCACCATATCCAGAACAGGCTCTGCAACGAGATATTCCTGGACCACAACACGGTGGGTTTCGACCGGCTCGCGGGAGTGGCGGCCAAGTTCGATATGAACACCATATCTCGGACCACTGGGCTATCGACCAGGCAGATCGAGGACTTCATAGGCGACTATGTCTCCCAGAGGCCGAACTGCATCATGATCGGCTACGGGATGCAGAGGCAGAAGAACGGCGGGGAGATGGTCAGGGCCATAAGCATCCTCCCGGCCCTCATCGGCGAGAACAGGGGGTTCTTCTACTCCACGGACCTGGGCGACTTCGACATGGACTACCTCGAGGGCAGGTCCCTCAGGACCAGGAAACTCACGACCTACAACATGGTCGATATCGGGCGCACGCTCCAGACGGGCAGGGTCAAGATGATGTTCGTTTACAACTCGAACCCTCTCGCGACCTTGCCCAACCAGAAGCTCGTCAGGAAGGGGTTCGCGAGCGAGGACATGTACACGGTCGTCCACGACCTCTACCAGACGGACACCGCGGACTACGCGGACATCGTGCTGCCCGCGACGAGCTTCTTCGAGCAGTACGACATCCACACGTCCTACTTCCACAACTACCTGTCCGTGAACGAGAAGGCCATCGAGCCGCTGGGAGAGGCGAGGTGCAACAGCGACACCTTCAGGGCGCTCGCGTCCGCCATGAGGCTCACCCAGAGGGAGCTCTTCGAGGAGGACGAGAAGGTCGCGAAGAACCTCGTCTCGAAGAGCAAGTCCGTCGAGGGCAAGTTCGAGGACCTGACGAAGAAGGGCTTCCTGAGGCTCAAGGTCCCGAACAGGAAGACGTACGACACCCCATCGAAGAAGATAGAGCTGTACTCCGCGTCCGCGGAGGCCGAGGGCCTCGGCGGGCTCCCGTCGCACGTGCAGGTGTCCAGCAACCTCCCGTACATGCTCCTGACGCCGGTCCACAAGTTCCTCGTCAGGTCCCAGTACCACCAGAGGTGGCAGGACATCAAGCCCGTGGTCTACGTCAACCCCAAGGACGCGAAGGCGGAAGGCGTGGAGGACGGCTCCGTGATCACCCTCGCCAACGAGCTCGGGGAGTGGGACGTCAAGTGCGAGCTCTCGGAGGCGGTCCCCAGGGGCGTGCTCATGACATACTCCGTGCTCTGGCCGAAGCTCTGCGGCGGCTCGAGCGCGAACTTCCTGACGACCGACTTCGTCCAGAGGTACGGCCAGAACTCGGGCTTCGCCTCCACATTCGTCAGGATCGCGTGAGCCTCACTCGGCGTCCTTCCTGTCGCCGAGCGAGCCGAAGAACTCGTCGTGTATGGCCGTGATGGTCTTCTTGAGGTCCTTGTGGTTCACGCTGAAGTGGTAGGCGACGGTGGACGCGCCCGCGGATATGAGCTCCACGTTGACCTTCCCGGCCGCGACCGCCTTGAAGACCCTCGCCGCGACCCCTTCCGTGTATCCGAGCCCTTCCCCGACGGTGCACACCAGCGCCGCCCCGGGGGTGATCTCGAAGCTCTCGCCCACGCCGCCGATGACCTTCTTTATCGCCCTCTTCGCCTGCGGTATCTGCTGCTCGTCTATGAGGACCGCGACGCACGTCTGCGACGTGGTCGCGGAGAAGATGTTCACATCCTCCTGCGACAGGCAGCTGGTGATGTCCGCCAGGAACCCGGACCTGTACCCCGCGCCCGTGTCGTATACCTTGAGCGTGGCGACCTTGGGGACGTAGGACACGCTCTTGATTACGTCCTTGCGCGTCATCCTGCCGTTCCCTATGACGGTGCCTGGGGACTCCGGGTTGTAGAGGTTCTTGATGACGATCTCGATGCCCTTCTGCCTCGCGGGCTGGACCGCCCTCGCGTGCAGCACCTGGGCCCCGAAGTACGCGAGCTCGGCCGCCTCCTCGTACGAGAGCCGGTCTATCATGAACGCGTCCTTGACGAGCTTCGGGTCGGCGCTCATGAACCCGTCGACCTCCTTCCATATCTCGATCGGCTTCGCGTTGACCGAGTAGGCTATCACGGCGGCGGTGTAGTCCGTCCCGCTGCGCCCGACCGTGGTCACGTGCCCCTCCGGCGTTATCCCGAAGAAGCCGGTGACGACGGGCACGATGCCCTTGTCCAAGGCGGTCTCCAGCGTCGGGCCCATGTTCCTCTCGCACTGGTCGAGGAGGGCGACCGCGTTCCCGTGCTGGTCGTCCGTGATGAACCCGAGCGCGTCCGTCTCCATAGGGACGGCGTCGACGCCGTCGTTCGAGAGCCTGGACGCGAGCACGATCGCGGACAGCCGCTCGCCGAAGCTGAGGACCAGGTCCTTCGTCCTCGGGGTCAGCTCCTCGGTGTACGTGACGCCGTACAGGAGCCGCTCGAGCTTGGTGACCTTCGCCTCGATCATGTTGAGGGCGTCCTTCCTGGCCTCGCCCTCGACCTTGGAGACCGTGTCCACGTGCCTCATCCTGAGGGCGAGCAGGAAGTCGTCTATCTCCCTCTCCTGCCTCGGCTTGGACACGAAGTCCTTGAGCGCGTTGGTCACCCCCGAGGCGGCCGACACGACCACGACCTTCCGGTCCTTCTCCGACCTGACCACTCCCGACACCCTGTCCAGGGCGTCCTCCGTCCCGAGGCATGTGCCTCCGAACTTCATCACTTTCATGTCCTCACCTCTTGAGCATCATCCGATGAGCCCGAGTAGCATCCCGACGGCATCCTGCTGTGGACCGTGAGCCTCTCCGGGCTGTGCTCGACCTCGACCAGCTCCGGCAGCTTCCCGTGCATCGCGACCTCCCCGTCGACCATCGCGAGCCCCGCGACCATCCCCCGGACGTCCTTGAACGGGTCGAAGCATGTCGCCAGGGACGACGGGCCGTGGACGCGGTTCCCTATGGCCGTGGCGAGCGCGTCGGCGAGCGCCGCGGAATCTGCGAGCGCGACCGCCACGTCCGAGTCGCCCAGGCTTATCGAGTGCCCGAGCCGGCCGCTCGACGCGCAGACCCCGAGCATGACGTCGGAGGGCTCTAATCGCAGCCCGAATGCGGTCTTCGCCCCGGGCTGATGGAACACCTCCATCGTCGCCGGCCTGTCAAGGACGAGCGCGACGTCGCCTCCGTTGTCGACCCAGCCGTGGGTGCAGCCCTGGGCGACCATCGCCTCGAGTCCTGCCTCCGCGATGGCCCCCGCTACCGCGGCCATGGGCCCCACCCCGGCGGCCGACGCGGCCTCGCACATGCGTCTGACCACGGGGCCGGCCCCCTCGGGCGTGTACGGCTCCATCGTGGCGAGGAAGAACTGGTCCTTGCGGACCTGCCGCTCGACCTCCTTCCTCGCGGCCTTGATAGCGTCCACCGCGGCCTCGATGAACCTTCCCTCGGCCGCTATGGTCGCTGCCGTCTCGGCGATCTCCACCTTCGCGTGCACGAACGCCATCTCAGATCAGTATCTCCATGGCCCTGGGCGGGCAGGCGTCTATGCACACGCCGCACGCCACGCACTTCTCCTCGTTGAAGCTGACCTTGCCGGACTTCAGGTCGATCGTCAATGCCTTCGTGGGGCAGATGGAGATGCACATGCCGCAGTGGGTGCACGCCTCGTCGTCCCTCCTCACGCCCTCCTTGATGGGCCTGACGCCGACGCCGCTGGCCTTGAGGTAATCGATGCCCCCCTTGATGCTGTCTGCCTTGCCGGAGAGCTCGAGGACCATCCTGCCGCCGACCTCGTCTATCTCCGCCCTGAGTATGTTCACGAGGAGATTGTGCTTCGAGATCAGGTTGTGCGTGATCGGCTGGTTCGACGCGTCCGGGGTGAACGTTAGCACTACCTTCGTCTTCATCTAGGTCGCCTCCCTCTCTGTCCTCACATCCAGAGTCTTCATCGCCCTGTCCTTCGGGAAGCTCTGGACCGGTTCCTGTATCATGAACTCGCCCTTGAGTATCCAGCTCTTGAGCGCCTCCGAGACCTGCCTCGCCTTGAACAGGCTCGACAGTGGGGATGTCGGGACACGTTTGCCCTTGATCTCGATCTCGCCCGACCTGAGGTCGGCGTACGACGCCTCCCTGAGCACGGGCCTGGACCTCGTGGCCTGGCCGTAGTCGAAGACCGCGGTGAGTATGTCGCTGTTGGTGACCGCGCAGTGCCTTGCCATGTCCTCGTCCAGGATTGGTATCGGGACGCCTATCCCGATCCCGAGCGACGAGCCGTACCTCGTGAACGTGAGCCCCTTGAGGAACTCCGGGCTCATCTGCTTGAGGTCGCCTATGACCCCGAGCGAGCCTGCTGGCCTCTTCGGGACCCCGTTCGGGGTCCTAGGCGCGCCTGGGTAGAACTGGGTGCCCTCCCACATTACATATCCCTGGGCCCCGCCTAGGAATATCCGCGTCCCGATGCCGATCGTCCGGTAGTATGGGTCGTTCAGGAGCGGCGAGAGTTCCCCCGCGCTGCTGAAGGTCGCGTTGCCGAGCTCCGGCAGTAGCTTCCCCATGTACGTGTAGAGCGTCTTCGAGGTGGAGTTGCTGGCGGCGGCGTAGTTCTGGTAGCAGTTCCTGACGTTCATCAGCACCGCCTGGTTGACCGTCCTGAGGCTGACGTAGGTGTCTATCTCCTTCCTCGGGTAGCAGTCCGTGCCGTATCCGGTCGCCCTCAGCCTCACGGCCTTGCCCCGGACGAGGTCCTCGATCACGTGGGCCCCGCCGTGGGCCATGTTGTTCGTGTCGTCCAGCGCCGTCGCGCCGATGTACCCGTCGACCGCCGCGAGCCCCGCCTGCGCGGGCACGCCGTCGAGCCATATCCTCTGCATCTTGATCGGCGGCTCGGAGTGGCCGAAGTTGATGTACGCCCCGGAGGAGCACATCGCGCCGAACGTCCCGGTCGTGACGACATCGACCTCCTCGGCGGCCTTCTTGGTCCCGTTCGCCTTGACGAACGCCTTGAACTCCTCCGCCGTCATGACGACGACGTCCCCGTCGGCTATCTTGCGCCTGATGTCCTCGTAAGTCTTATCCTTGGACCCGGCGGCCTTCGTCTTCGCGCTCAGATGAGTCCCTCCCTGTACGCCAGCTCGGCGTTCAGCACGGAACCGCCAGC
>JAUPMC010000185.1 GCA_030836605.1 Thermoplasmatota archaeon
TGGGAGGGCGCCAGCGTGGGCGGGATGTTCTTGCTCGGTGTCGTCACGTCTTTCTCGCCGTGCTCCATCGCGCTCCTCATGGCGGTCATATCCTTCGTCGGGGCGGCGTCGACAAGGAGCGCACAGACGGTGGCGAGAGAGCCCGTGCTCGGCATCGGGCTCAGGATCGGCATCGCGTTCACCATCGGAACCGGGGCCGTCTTCCTTGTCTTCGGGCTGTTCATATCCTACATGAGCGATTTCGTCCAGATGTCGACGACATTCTACCTGATAGCGGGAGCCATCCTGGTCGTCTTGGGACTGAACCTCTTGTTCCCCCTCACGACGTGGGTCAGGCAGGGCCTGTCGTCGCTCGTGGCCGGAAAGGCCGGTCAGGCGTGTGGCCTCCCGGAAGCCAAGGGCAAGACTGTCGGGCGCATTCAGGCCCTCAGCCAAAGGTCCCCCGACCTCGCGGGCGTCCTCTTAGGTATCCTCTTCTCGGTCGGGTGGGCGCCGTGCGCGCTCTCGTTGACGCTTCCAGTGATGATCCTGTTGGTGACGCAGGACATCTCGGTGTGGACAGGCGGGCTCATGATGCTGGCGTTCGGCCTGGGACACGGGGCCGCCATCATACCGTTCTGCGCCGCCACCGGAGAGATCAAGAACGCTGTCGGGGACAGGTATGTAAACGCGGCCAAATGGATCCAGATCGCGTTCGCGGTGGTCGTGGTCATCCTAGGCGTGGTCTTCATGGCCAGGTTCGCGGGCCTCAAACTCTGGTAGGCCACCGCCCTGGAGGGACGCCGCTGTTTTGGGCGGGAAAGCAGAAGTGAGTGCCAGCGATTGAGAGGCGTTTTCACGAGAAGCGAGCCCCGGGTCGATAGGTAGGCGGGAGCATCCAATCCTACCTATCCGGGATGGCGTTAATAGTCAGAGGCGGCCTCGATCTCAGGCTCGCACCCGAGCAGGCCGTACATTTCTTCCCAGCTGTAGTGATCCGCGTCAACCATTCGCTTCACCTTCGCAGGATACTCTACGCGAAACCGGGGTTAATAAGCTCATATCTGGAGGTGCGCGAAAGTAGTCTGGCAGGCCGGAAAAGTCATCAGGCGGCGTGCCGCACGTGCACGGCCTCGCCCCTCTCCGCGAGCCGGAGCTCATCCGCGCACATCCTCGCGACCCCGACCGCCCTGACCTCGCCTTTGTGCACGACGGCGACATCGTCCCCGATCCTTATCTCGGGGCTCGCGCCCTCGACCCCGACGGCGAACAAGTTGCCTTTGGGTCTGAAGTCCTCGATCTCGACGCAGTAGTCGCCCGTGCGCGCCAGCGCGTGCGCACCGTTTAGAGTGAGGGACACCATCCCGCGGTCGGCGGTCAGCATGCCGAGCTGCGAGCCGTCCCTGGCGACCTTCACGAAGGGCCATCTGCCGTACGCCTGGGCCCCCTCGCACATCTCGTCCCCCGAGCGGCCGAACTGGAACCTGCAAACCGACCTGAGGTCCTGGAACACCCGGCCCGCGCGTCCCTGCTCCCTCGGCTGGGGGCACCGTTCCTTCAGGGTCTGCTCGAGCCTGTCGAGGCTCGCCCTGGATCCAGGCTCCCCTCCCGAGGTGTCCACATGGTCGCCGAGGACGTCCGCGACGGCCTCTCTCTCGTCCCCGAGGTGCGATATCACGAGGTCGTACTTCTGCGTCCCCACAAGCCACGAGACCATGTCCTGGGCGAGCTTCTGCTCGTCCCTGTCCCAGTGGCCCGTCACCGGTATGTCGTAGTCCTTGGCGGGGTAGAACATCTCCAGCTCCCGGGGCACGAGCCCGAGGGGCGAGGTGACTATCACCTCGTGTACCAGCGGCCCCCGCCCGCTGGAGAAGATGGCGTCCCTGAACCTCATGTGCGATTGCGACAGCGAGTACGGTTTCTTCGCGGAGCAGGGGATTAACAGGAGCACGGAGGCGCCCTCCGGGCGCCTGTACCTCTCCCTCAGCCTCGTCTGCCACCGCACTATCTCCGGCCTCAGGAGCGACTCCTTGGAGCCCGCGTGGAACGCGGCCCCCTTTATCGGCGCGTGCATCTCCTGTAGCCCGCGCGCGTCCATGTCCATTAGCCTCAGGTCCTGCACCAGCCAAGGGTCGGCCCTGACCCTCGACTCGACGAGCTCCCTCAGGCTCCCTGTGGAGATCTTGTGGGACACGAGCCTGAGCTCCGCCTCCGCGGTCGCGAAGTTGTGCCTCAGGAGCGCCTCCTCCCCCCTGGCCCCTGACCGGCACGCCTCGCAGGTGCACGGCAGGTCCTTGAGGGCGGAGTACTCCAGCGGGCCCGTCGATGTCAGGTACCTGCCGGTCTCCGAGGCCATGATGAGCGGGAGCGAGTCGAACACGTCGACGCCGCAGTACGCGAGCAGCGCGAGCCTGTGCGGCATGCCCGCCAGCGAGCAGTAGAGGGGCTTGAGCAGGCCGGGGCCGGACTTCGCCTCCTTGACGGCCTCCACGAACCTCGGGGAGTCCAGGAGCAGCTTGGCGATGTTGTCGAGGACCGCGAAGCCCTCTTCGGGCCGGGCCTCAGCGTAGGGGGACCCTCTGTACCATGGGTCGATGGCGCCGTCCAAGTCGGGCCTGCCCGCACCTGGCGCGAACCCCGACTGAAGGATCTTGATGTCCCCCTTGCCAGCGGCGTCTCGCGGGCTCAGGCGGAGGCCAGGGGTCGTGGGCGGGAGGCCCTCCCAGGCGATGCGGGCTATCGCCGGTGTTGGGTGCCTGACGCCGTCTATCTCGAGCACCCCGTTCCTCGCCAGCCCGTCGCGCTCAAGTATCTCGAATCGCACGGCAAGGCATCGCCTGGGGGATTATAAAATGAATCGAGGGAAGGAGTTTCGTGTGCCCGGGTCAGAACGTCGTCGTGACGGAGTGTTCCTCGACGAGCTCCCTGATCCTGGACGCGGGCACGACCTTCAGGCCCTCGAAGAGGGCAGACTCCGGTATCCCGCGCTCGTCCAGGTCCTCCTTGACGACGTAGACCGGCACGTCGAAGTCGTACAGCTCCTTGAGATCGGAAGAGCAC
>JAUPMC010000016.1 GCA_030836605.1 Thermoplasmatota archaeon
AACCGACTACTGGATATTTAATGTGATTTCCGCGTCCCCGACTCAGCGCTCCTTCCAGGACATCAACCTGCTCGCGAGGACAAAGCACACGGCTCCGATTACGAGCACTATCATCAGGTTCACGAACGCGCTCGCCTCGTTGGCGTAGACCATGGTGTCCCTCAGACCCTCATTCAAGTATGTCAGGGGCATCGCTTTCGATATCCATTGGAGGTACTCGGGCGACGCACTCAGGTCCCAGAACGAGCCTGACAGGAACATCATGGGGAAGCCGATGAAGTTGGAGACGGCCACTGCTGACTCGGGGTCCTTCACGGCCGAACCCAGGAGCATGCCTAGGCTGGTGAACATGAAAGTCCCGGCCACCACCAGGGCGATCGAGAGCGGGGTGAGCACGGCCTTCAGGTCGAAGGCCGCCATGGCGACGGCGAACGTCACGAGCAAGGAGCTGACCAACATGGCGGAGTTAAACAGGAACTTCGAGGAGAGCCACTCCGATTTCTTCAGCGTGGTCGTCGCGAGCAGCTTGAAGTAGCCCCTGGACCTGTGCTCCGCGCACGTCGAGGTCATGAAGTACATCGCGCTGACCATGACAGTGAGCCCGACGAAGCCGGGGAGCAGGAAGTCGTAAGCCCCGTACTGTTCCGAACCAGCGTACTGCACCTCGAACGAGACGATCTGACTCGCGCCTGAGATGTTGTAGTTCATCTGGTTTATCACGGCGTCCAGGACCCCTTGGACGGTGGGGAAGGTCGACCTCGTCGTGTCGCCGCATAACACGACTGAGACTGGCGTGGATGACTCAACGTTCGAGCTGAAGTTGGACGGTATGCTCAAGGCGAGCGTGAGCGAATTCTCGTTCACGTAATCGGCTATGTCGCCCTCGTCCTCGACCACGGATATCTGGAAGTACCCTGTCTGGTTCAACATGTCCATCAGGGCGGCCGAATATGGGCCGCCATCCAGGTTCTGGACGGGGAGGGGTATCTTGCCACCGCCGCCCTGGTCGCTGAACAGGGCGCCAAAGAGGAGGATGAGGAGGATCGGGAACACGAACGAGAAGAACGGGCCGACCTTCGTGCGCAGGTACTGACGTCCGAAGGATATCGTGTCGGAGAACAGTCGGTTCATTCCCGGAGAACCCCCTCGTCCATCCTCGAACCTATGAGGCCTAGGAACACATCTTCAAGCGTCTCGCGCTTCGTATACATCTCCTTGAAACTGACCTCGATTGAGGACAGCTTCGCGAACATGTTGCGGAGCTCCTCCCGGTCTTGGACGGGGACGATGACGTTCCCATCCCTCTCGTGCGCCGAGATGCCGCGCCTCGCTAGCTCACTGAGCCCTTCCGGGCCAGCGCCGACGAGCACAATCGAAGTGCCTTTCCCATGCCTCGACACGAGCTCGTCAGGGGCCCCTTCGGCGATGATCTTCCCCTTGTGCATGATTGCGACTTCGTCCGCGAGCTTCTCCGCTTCTTCGAGATAGTGAGTTGTGAGCACGACGGTGGTCCCGCGCCCCTTCACCTCCTCGATCAGATCCCACAGGTCCCTCCTTGCTCGCGGGTCAAGGCCCGTCGTGGGCTCGTCGAGGAAGAGGAGTTCGGGGTCGTTCACCATCGACAGGGCTATCCCCAGCTTCCTCTTCTCGCCGCCGGAGAGCGTCTTTGACATGGCCTTCTTCCTCGACTCCAGGCCGACGCGCTCAAGGAGCCTCTCCGCGTCCTTGCGCCCGGCCCTGACCTCTAACAGGTCGGCCCAGTATGCGACGGCCTCGAGCGGTGTGAGCAGGTCGAACGGCTCGAAGTTCTGCGGCAGGACCCCGACACGCCTCCTAATTGAATCGAACCCATTTCGAATGTCCACTCCGAGGACGGAGATGCTGCCCGATGTGGGTGTGCGAAGGCCCTCGATAATCTCCACGGTAGTGGTCTTGCCCGCGCCGTTTGGCCCCAGGAGGGAGAATACCTCACCTTTCCGGATGGAAAAGCTGACCCCGTCGACGGCGGTCGTGTCCGGAGGGTACCTCTTGGTGAGCTCGATTACCTCTACGACTGGGAGGTTCATGCAGGCATTGTTATGGAGGGGCGTGCCTTTATTTGTTTCCGAGTCCGGGGAGGACCATCCGCGGCTGTCATTGACACCACGAGAAGCGCAATGCTCGCTACGTGCGGGCGGCGGATGCTCCAAAACCGTTAAATCAAGTATGCACATTGACCATCGAAGACGCGCACATCAGCGAGGGAAACGCCCCATGAAGTATCACAGATGGATGCCCGCAATCTCGATAGCGCTCGTCGTGCTTTCGGCAGCCTTTATCCTTGGATCCGCTGCCGCGGAGCAGCCGGAATTCATTCAGATCATCACGATCGACAACTACGAGAAGACCGTTGCCGCGGGGGAGTCCGCGACATTCAACTGGACGATAAGGAACGTCGATTCCCTGGCGAACCTGACGGTAACGTTCGAGGCGGCCATCGTCAACGACGGCTGGTCAGCGGAATTGAACGCGTCGTCGCTCACCCTTGCCCCGGGTGAGCTCGCGTCCGTGACTGCGACTGTCCACTCCCCGTTCGAGTGGGGCGACGTGACATCCAACCTCACCGTGGTGTTCAATGTCTATGAGGACGGGTTCCTCGTCCAGGTCTCATCAGTCAGCGCCACGACGGAGATAATTGGCGCCTTCGGTAGCGCCAACAAGGTCCTCTGGCTCTTCGACAATCCGCTGCCGTCGCCTCTGGACAACGAGTGGGGCGTGTTCCTGCTAGACGTCATCCTCTGGTTTGTGATCGCGGTCGGCATCGCCTACCTCATGGACGCGGTCGCCTACGCGATCACCCGAAAGACGACCACGATGCTCGACGACATCATACTCGGGATCATACGGACACCCGTCCTGCTCCTGGTGTTCGTGTTCGGGCTCGTGAACTCCCTGGACGCGCTCCACGAGCACATACCTCTGAACATCAGGGAGCTCGTCCTCTCGATATACAGCGTCGCCATAGTCCTGGTCATCTTCTACCTCGCGTACAAGCTGTTCAAGCAGATCATCGTGTACTATGGCAAGATGATCGCCAAGAAGACCGCGAGCAACATCGACGACGTGCTCATACCCATCGTGGAGAAGCTCGGAATCGTGGTGATAGGCATCGCCGCGCTCGGGTATCTCATGAACGTCCTGAGCATCGACCTCACGATGTTCTTGGCCGGCGGAGTCGTCATCTCGATGGTCCTCGCCTTCGCGGCCGAGGACACCCTGTCCAACTTCTTCAGCGGGGTGTTCCTGCTCCTCGACAGGCCGTTCGCCGAAGGGGACATGATCATACTCACCGACGGGGACTGGTGCGAGGTGCGCAGGATAGGCCTCAGGACCTGCCGGTTGTACCGCTACTCCGACGCCACGGAGATCGCCCTCCCCAACAACAAGCTCGTGAACGAGAAGATCGTCCGGGTCAGCAATGTGACTGACCCGGCCAGGGTCAATGTCGATGTCAATGTCGCATACGGCTCGGACCCGAAGGTGGTCAGGCAGGCGATAACGAAGGCCATCGAGACGAGCCGGTACTCCCTGCTGAACAACGAGAGCTGCAAGCCCCTGATCCTCTTCGACAGTATGGGCGACACGGCCCTGCTATTCAAAGTGATTTGCTGGATAAATGACAACTCCAAACGCATGGAGGCAAGGGATCTGCTCGTCGAGGAGATATATCTCAAGCTCTCCGACGCAGGCATAGAGGTGCCTCTCCCGCAGAGGGTAGTGACTATCAAGAAGGAGTGATGTTTCTCGGGAGGAGTGTGGATGGTGGACGACAAGCCTGTGGATGAGCTCAGGGTCTGGGAAGTCATCGAGCGGATCGCGAGGGCCCAAGGCCCGACCACAATCAGAGTCGACGCCCCCCTGCGTGAAGCAGTCGAGGCGATGATCCAGGACGAGGAGACGCGCAAGGTCTACGCCCTCGACAGCGACGGGAGGCTCGCTGGAACCATAACGCTCGAGGTGCTCCTGCGGCACGCCGGGTACATGATGGGCGTTCGTTCCGCCGGGATGACCTCGTTCATGAGGATGTTGATCGATATCAAGGACGAGCGCGTGAGCCAGGTCATGGCCAAGCCCATCCGGGTCTCGAAGGACGAGATGCTGGTGAACGCGACGAAGCTCATGGTCGAGCACCACCTGAACGACCTGCCCGTGGTGGACGGAGACAACAAGCTCGTCGCCGAGCTGAGGGGGATGGACATATTGAGGCTCAGCGTCCGTCGGTGGAAGTAGGGCCCCTCGAGGGTCAGATGGAACAGTTTATGCACCTGTAGCTGATTCGGGAACACTGGCGCCGCACGGGCACTCACCGTTTCCGACCCAGCCCCGCAGACGCCGATACGATGACCGATGGATTCATTCGTCTTTCTGAGCTCGACACGTGCGATTCGCGCACAGTGGGCGGGAAGGCGGCGAACCTCTACGAGCTCATGTCCGCCGGATTCCCAGTCCCCGAAGGGCTAGTCGTACCTGTGCAGCAGTACGACCTGTTCATGAAGGCCCATGGCCTCGGGGACATTATCGCTGCCATCCTGCAGGAGACGGATTGGTCTCGCAGCGACTCCCTCTCCCTCGCCTCCAAGAGGATAAAAGAGCTCGTCATCTCGGCCCCGGCCGACAGCCGTCTCGCGGACGACATCTCGGCCGAGCTTCGACTCGCTGGGCCGGACGCTCTCTGGGCCGTCCGGTCATCAGCGGTGGCGGAGGACCGGGCGGACGCGTCCTTCGCGGGGCAGCAGGATTCGTACCTGAACGTGAGGACCGATGATGTCCCCGAGATGGTCAGGCGCTGCTGGGCGTCCTATTGGAACGAGCGCGCGATGGCGTACAGGAACGACTCTCGGGTAGACCATCTCGAGCACGGCATCGCCGTCGTGGTGCAGAGGATGGTCGACGCGAGGTCGGCGGGGATACTGTTCACGGTCGACCCCGTCCGAGGGAGGAGCGACAGGATGCTCATCGAGGCCAGCTGGGGCCTCGGGGAGGCCATCGCGTCCGGAATCGTCACCCCTGACAGGTTCGAGTGCGACAGGGCATCCGGCGAGGTCCTCCAGAGGTCCGTGAGCGATAAGACGAAGGAGGTCCGGCTGGGCCAGCATGGGAGCGAGGTCAGGGATGTCAGGCCCGAGGACAGGCGCGTCCCGTCAGTATCGGACGCCGAGGTCAGGCTGCTGGCGGACGTCGGCATCAGGGTCGAGAGGCATTTCGGCAGGCCGCAGGACATCGAGTGGGCCATCGAAGGGGACAGCGTGTTCCTGCTGCAGTCCAGGCCAGTCACCACGGTCCCTGGGGACGAGACGCTGCTCTGGACCAGGGCTTACGGGGACGAGTACTGGGCCGATGTCACCTCGCCGCTGTTCTTCTCCCTGTTGGGGGCGTACCTCACGGACATAGTGAACCACGAAGGGGCCAGGATCATGGGGTACAAGTCCCTGACCGACGGGGAGCTCATCAGGGTCCACAAAGGGCACGTCTACTTCAGCTCGGCGGTGCTCGAGGAGGTGTTCACATACAACCCGAAGTTCTCCCGCACCAGGGAGCTGCTGAACTACTTCCCCGAGGCGGACCAGGCCAGGATAGCGAACGCCGACACGAAGCTGCTCAGGAGGCTGCTGGCGGAGCTGAGGATCGCGGTCCTGGACCACGATGGCATGATCACCAGGACGGACAAGGCCTACAGGAAGTGGGCCGTGCGGTTCCTCGAGGACATGAAGAGGTTCGACGCGCTGGACCTTCGCGCGCTCGACGACGGACAGCTGCGGGGGGAGTTCGATTCGATGGAGAAGTCCCTCCTGAAACACTACAGGCTCATCAGGTACGGCATGGTCACCCACAGCATCGGGATGAACCTGATGTTGAAGAGGTGGCTGACCGACTGGCTGGATGACCGGTCTGGCGCGCTGTACTCCAAACTCATCTCAGGGCTCCCGGACAACAGGACGATACAGACGAACATCGCCCTCGCCAAGCTCGCGAGGCTCGCGAAGGAGGACGGGGACGTGTTGAGACCCCTGACGACGCTTTCGTCAAGTGAGTTCCTCGTGAGGATGCGGAACGACAAGGGACTCGACGCATACGCCTCGGCCTTCGATTCGTTCATCAGCGAGTACGGCCACAGGTCCCACACGAGGGAGATATTCTTCCCGAGGTGGAAGGACGACCCGACGCTCGTAGTCGACGTCATCAGGTCGCTCGTGGGCTCGAGCAGGCTCGACCTCGAGGAGCTCGAGAGGAGGAAGATCGCGGAGAGGCGGGAGGCCGAGCGGGACATACTGGGCCGCGTGTCGAGGCTGAGATGGGGCTTCGGCAAGAAGGTCATCTTCAAGACGGTGCTGAAATACGCCCAGATATACCTCGTCTTCCGGGAGAACCAGCGGTTCTACCTCGACCATCAGATTCTCCGCCAGAGGAGGCTCTTCATGGAATATGGGAGGAGGCTCCACGAGCGCGGACTCCTGTCCGACCCGACGGACGTGTTCTTCCTGAGCAAGGAGGAGGTGTTCGACGCGGCGGGCGGCAGGGCGCAGGGGGACATCAAGGCCTTGACCGGCTCCAGGAGGAAGGAGTTCGAGACATACAGGAACATACTCCCCCCGAAGTTCCTCAGGGGCGACCGCGAGTTCGACGACACGGTCTCGAAGCAGGGGGACTCCCTCCGGATCACGGGGACCTCGGCGAGTCCAGGCATCGTCACGGGGACCGTGAGGGTCGTGGAGTCGATTGAACAGGTGTCCGAGCTCCTCGAAGGGGAGATATTGGTGACCTTGAACACCGACCCCGGTTGGACGGCGGTCTTCTCGAAGCTCGGGGGGCTCGTCACGGAGACCGGCGGGATACTGTCCCACGGGGCGGTGGTCTCGAGGGAGTACGGGATACCAGCGGTCACCGCGGTCATGGGGGCCACGAAGATGTTGAGGACAGGGCAGAGGATCACGCTAGACGGGAACGAGGGAACCATAGTCCTGCAGGAGGCCTGACACATGCACACTGACGCAGTCCACCCGTTCGGGGAGCACCCGCACTGGAGCGAGAGTTTCTACTTCAACTTCTACGACCGGGCCAAGGATGTCTGCGGTTTCATGAGGATAGGGCTGAAGCCGAACCTGTCCATCAAGGAGATGTTCTGCTACTTCATGATGCCCGACGGCTCCGTCGTCGGCCTCAGGGAGACGGTCCCGTTCGACGGGCCTGGCCTGGCCGCCAAGGGGCTCAAGTTCGAGATGCTCGAGCCGGAGAGGCTCTGGAGACTGTGCTTCACCGGCGGCATGGAGAGGACGACCGATAGGAAGGCGAAGAAGAGCCATGTGGAGCTGGACCTGCGGTTCGAGGCGCTGAACGATGTCTTCGACTACAGGTCGTGCGTTTCCGGCCGCTCGGAGGAGGTGTCGAGCAAGGTGGCCTCCGAGCACCTAGAACAGGTCGGCAGGCTCAGGGGGAGGCTCTCGACCGGGCTGGACGACTTCGAGATCGACGCGCTCGGCGAGAGGGACCACTCGTGGGGGGTGCGCGAATGGACCGCGCCGAAGGGCTGGACATGGCTCACATGTCAGTTCTCAGAGTCGCACGCGATCAACCTGACGAAGCTGGTCGTAGAAGGGGACGTGGTCGACGCGGGGTTCATCTTCCTGGACGGCAAGAACATCCCGATCGTGAAGGCCGACCTCAACGTGAACATGGACTTCGGCAAGAACCCCATGTCGTTCGACATGACGCTCCACGACCGCGACGGGGGCGCCCACAGGGTCTTCGGCTCCGTCATGAAGAGGGTCGTGCTGCAGTTCAAGTCCCATGACGGGGACCTCGTCTCGTCCATGAACGAGACTCTATCGCGGTACAACACTGAGGGGAAGACGGGCTACGGTATCGCCGAGTTCCTGAGCAGGACCGAATGACCTCGCGGCCAGCCGCGCGGCGAGACCTCATTTCCCGTCATCCGCCAACGACTCGAGGTTCCTGGCGGCCGAGGCCATCGCCGACTCGTCTCCGATGACCTCCGCCTGGAGGGCCGCCTCCTCGTAGCGCGATCTAGCGTCCTCGTATCTTCCCCTCTTCTCCTCGATGTTCCCGAACACCATGTTGACCGCGACCAGCCCGGCCCTGTCGCCCGCGGC
>JAUPMC010000186.1 GCA_030836605.1 Thermoplasmatota archaeon
CGGCCGTGCGCCCCTCTCGGGGTCGTAGAGGGCCATCATCACGTCATGCCGGGACGCGCCGGGGCTGAACCATAAGCCCCCTGCCGCCCTGTCGCGGGCGGCTGGTGGCGGCGGGCCAGCCGCTCCCCGCAGCGCCGAGGCGCCGTCTGGGATGGCTGAAGCCAAGCGCGCGCCCATTCGGGAATAAGGATTCCTCCCACATGTCGGGCGCGACACGCCGCCTGGCGGGCCGGCCTGACCGGCCCGCGCGAATGCCTCATCGGGCATGACGAGACCGATGGATGCATGGGGTCTTCTCACCCCGCACTACATGTAACACCCGACTTTATACAGAACCCCAGGAGGGCAAGGCTTATAGGAACACCTCGTCTGTACCAACACCCGCAGCCGAGCACCTTGCGAAAGGGGCGTAACTGGATGACTTGGATAAAGACGGTCGGCCCGGAGAAGGCCACGGGACGGACTAAGCAGGTCTACGACGACATAGCCGCCAAGAGAGGGCACATCGCGAACGTATTCATAGCCGAGGGGATGGAACCCGAGGCGCTCTCGCACCAGGTCGACCTCTACATGGAGGTCATGCTCGGCCCTGGCCCGCTCTCCAGGGAGGAGCGGGAGATGATCGCGGTCGTCGTGTCCGCCGCGAACAAGTCCCCTTACGGGGCGATACACCACTCGGAGGCGCTCGAGCAGGTGGAGAAGGACCCGGAGGCGCTCGAGAAGACGGTCAAGGAGTTCTCGGGCAAGCACGCGCCCCCGAGGGACAAGGCGCTGCTCGCGTACGCGGCCAAGCTGACGCTGAAGCCGAGGGAGATAACCGAGGACGACATCAAGGACATGCGCGAGGCCGGTCTGACGGACCAGGAGATACTCAGGGCGAACCTCGTCGCGAGTTACTTCAACTTCCTGAACAGGGTGACCCTGGGACTGGGTGTCCAGGTCGAGAAAGGCCAGTCCAGGACGTACAAGTACTGAGCCGCGATCCTGAGGACGGAAATCATAATAAGACGCCGGACATTAAGGATGAACCGCACGGGCCCGTAGCTTAGTCCGGCGGAGCGATTGGCTCATAAGGGACGGTGTTCCCTGAGTGACCAGTTGGTCATCGGTTCAAATCCGATCGGGCCCACTTCTCCCGTCCGGTCCTCCAGCGGCTAGAGTTCCCTCATCGGCTTGTTGCAGCACACGAGCACGCCAACGCCCTCCTTCGTGACCTTGACCTCCTGGCCGCAGATGTCGCAGTGGTATGTCTTGCCCATCTTACCCTTCACCAATCTCCTCACCTCCTCTTGGCCATCGAGCATCGGGGGGATTCGGAATAAACATTGCGCCTATCCGGGATGGGCCGCGCAGGATACGCGGAGCTGGGCGGGCCCAGGGCCAGGCTCCCCACGGGACCCCCGGGCCAAAAGTGTAATGACCGGCCATGTTCTTCGGCGTCACGGTGGATACGAGTGACGGGACCGAGGAAGACCGCGCACAAGCAGCCTAGCATCTCCAGGCTTTTCGAGGCGACCGAGATTCAGGAGTACGACCTCCACCCGGACGGGAGGAGGGCGATCTGCTCCATCAACACGGGGGACAACTGGGAGCTCGCCACGCTCGACCTCAGTACTGGCAAGACCAGGAAGCTCCTCAGGAGCGAGCAATCCCTCATGTCTCCGACATACTCACCTAGCGGCTCGACCGTCGCGTATCACGCGGACTTCGAGGGCAACGAGGACCACGACATATTCACGGTCTCGGCCGACGGGCGCAAGCGGAAGAGGCTCACGAAGGATTGCGCGGACAACCAGGACCCGCACTTCTCCCCAGACGGCACGATGATGGCGTTCGTGTCCAACAGGGACGGGGACATAGAGAACCTGTTCGTATGCGACTTGGACGGGAGGTCCGTGAGGAAACTGTCCCGGGAGGAGCTCCCGGTCCGCACGCTCGCGTGGTCCCCTGACAGCTCGAGGATAGCGTTCATGACTGGCATCGGGGACGAGGACTACGTCTCCGTGGTGGATGTGAGGAAGGCGAAGTCCAAGCGCGTGCTTTCGAAGAAGGGGGCAGAGTACGGCCCGCAGGGAGGGTTCGGGGCGACGCCTTCGATGTGGTCCACGGACGGACGGCGCCTGCTCTTCACCTCGAACGAGGACGACCAGTTCGACATAGGCGAGCTCGAGCTCGCCAGCGGCAAGACCAGGTGGCTGGTCAGGTCCAGGAACGAGAAGCACAACCCGCAGTGGTCGCCCGACGGCGGCCGCCTCGCGTATCTCGAGATAGTGGACCCTGACGTGGTCCTGAAGGTGAGGAGCGGCCGCGCCACGGCCGTGCTGTCCCCAACCGACGGGCTCACGAGGTCCGCGCAGTGGCACCCCGACGGGACGAGCATGACGATGATCAACGGCTCGGCGGTCAGGCCGGAGGAGTTCTTCGTCTCCAAGGGGCCGAGGCCCGCGAAGGTCACCTCGTTCCAGAGGAGGCCGTTGCCGCGTGGATGGCTCGTGGAACCCCGGGTGATAAGATACCGGTCGTTCGACGGCCGGAAGGTGTCCGCGCTCCTGTTCGAGCCGAAGGACAAGAGCCGCAGGGCGGGTGTGGTCATGCCCCACGGCGGCCCCGAGATGCAGAGCCTGAACTGCTGGGACCAGGTCGTCCCGATGCTCCTGATGAAGGGGTTCTACGTCGTGGAACCCAACTTCAGGGGCTCGACCGGGTACGGGAGGGAGTTCCTGCACCTCCACGACAAGGACATGGGCGGAGGGGACCTGATGGACACCGTCTTCGCCGGGACGCACCTGGTGGACAAGGGAATGGTCGACGAGGACCGGCTCGGCATCTGGGGGGTCAGCTACGGGGGATACCTGACGATGATGGCCCTCGTGAAGGCGCCCGACGTGTGGGCCGCGGGCGTCTCGATCGTGGGGTTCTTCGACTGGGAGACCGAGATGGCCACGGAGAGGGGCTACCTGAAGGCCTACGACCGGAGGAAGATGGGAGACCCCGAGAAGGACAAGGAGTTCTTCAGGGAGCGGTCGCCGGCTTACTTCCTGGACAGGTTGACCGCGCCCCTGATGATGACGGCGTCCTCGAGGGATGTGCGGTGCCCGCCGACCGAGTCGAGGGCGGTCGTGGAGA
>JAUPMC010000187.1 GCA_030836605.1 Thermoplasmatota archaeon
ATGTCCATCGCGTTCCTCGAGCAGAAATGCGCGAGCCGCTCCTTGACCTGGGCGGGGCAGGACGCGTTGACGCACCTCCGAATCGCCTCGCCCTCCTCGCGCACGGCCCTCGAACCGCAGGCCGGGCAGTCGGTCGGTATGACGACCTCCCTCTCGGCGCCCGTGCGCCGCTCGACCAGCGGGCGCACGACCTGCGGTATCACCTCTCCCGCGCGCTCGATGAGCACATGGTCCCCGACCATCACGCCCTTCCGCCGCACCTCGTCCTCGTTGTGCAAGGTGGCCCGGGACACCGTCACCCCGCCGATCTCGACAGGCTCGAGGTGCGCCACGGGCGTGAGCGCGCCGGTCCTGCCCACCTGGAACACGACATCCAGCAGCCTCGTGACCTTCTGCTTGGGCGGGTACTTGAACGCCACGGCCCAGCGCGGGTTCTTGGCCGTGTACCCGAGGCGCCCCTGCTGCTCCAGGGAGTCGACCTTGACGACCATCCCGTCGATGTCGTATCCCAGGCCGTCGCGCTTGCTCTCCCACTCGGCTATGTGCGCGAGGACCCCGTCGACGGAGTCGAAGACCCGGATGTCGGGGCTGACCCTGAGCCCGGATGCCCTCATCGCCTCGAGGCAGCCATGCTGGGTGTCAGGCATCTGGCCCAAGCTGAAGCTGAGCGTGTAGAAGTAGGCGTCCAAGGGCCTCGAGGCGGCCATCCTCGGGTCCAGCTGCCGGACCGAGCCGGCCGCGGCGTTCCTGGCGTTGGCGAACGGCGGCTCGCCCGCGGCCTCCCGCTCCTCGTTCAGCCGCTGCAGCCCCTTGAGGGACATGTACACCTCCCCCCGGACCTCCACGGCCGAGAGGCCCCCGTCGGGCCTGAGCTTGAGAGGCACGCTCCTGATCGTCCTGATGTTGGTGGTGACGTCCTCGCCCATGCGCCCGTCGCCCCTGGTCGCCCCCCTGACGAGGGCGCCCTCCTGGTACAGCAGCGCGATGCCGAGGCCGTCTATCTTTGGCTCGACGACATAGTCCACCCGCTCGTCCCCGAGCCACTTCCTCACGCGGGCGTCGAACTCCCTCAGCTCCCCCTCGGAGTAGCAGTTGTCCAGGCTGAGCATGGCGGCCTTGTGCTCCACCTGCGGGAACTCGTCCACCGGCCTGCCGGAGACCCTCTGGGTCGGCGAGTCGGGGAGCACGAGGTCCGGGTGCTCGGACTCGAGCGCCTTCAGCTCACTCATGAGGAGGTCGTACTCGTGGTCCGTGACCTCCGGGCTGTCCTCGACATAATACTTCTCGTCGTGGTGCGAGATAGTCCGCACGAGCTCGCTGACCCTGGCCTTCGCGCGCCCCTTGTCCATCCTCACCGCCTCCTGCCCCGCAGGTGCTTCGCCAGCTCGGAGGCGCCTAGCGTGTTCAGGACGTCCCCCGGGCCGAGCCATCCGCGCCTAGCCGTTATCACTCCCAGCCTTATGAACCCCATGTGCTCCACCCTGTGCGAGTCTGTGCCCAGCGACACCCGGACGCCCCTCGCGCCCGCGGCCCTGCAGTCCGCGTCGCGCAGGTCCAGCCTGTCGGGGAAACAGTTCACCTCCACGCACACCCCGTGCTCGGCCGCCGCGCCCAGGACCGTCGGGAGGTCCAGCTCGTAGGGGCCCCGCTGCCCGATCAGCCTCCCGGTGGGGTGGCCGAGCACGTCTATCCTGCCGGACGATATGGCCGCGACGACCCTCTTGGTCATCTCGGCCCTGTCCATCTTGAAACGCGAGTGGACCGACCCTATGACGATGTCGAGGTCATTCAGCACGTCCGAGGGCATGTCCAGGGAGCCGTCGGGAAGGATGTCCACCTCGGAGCCCGCGAGCGCCACGACGCCCCCGGCGAGGTCCTCGGCCTTCCTGACGGCGTCCACCTGCCTCCGGAGGCGCTCCGGGGTCAGGCCGTTCGCTATCTTGAGACTCTGCGAATGGTCAGTGATCGCGACATACTCGTACCCTCTCCTCGTGGCCTCGGACAGCACCTTCCCCACGGGGTCGGAGCCGTCGCTCCAGTCCGTGTGGACATGGAGGTCGCCCTTGACCTGGTCTAGGCGGACCAGCTCGGGCACGCGCCCCTGCCTGGCCGCCTCCACCTCGCCCGAGTTCTCCCGGATCTCGGGCGGTATGTAGGCCAGGCCGAGCGCGGAGTACACCTCCTCCTCGGTCGCCCCCGCGACCATCCGGCCGGAGTCGCGCTCGAATAGGCCGTACTCGTTCAGCTTCAGGCCCATCTCGACCCCTATCCTGCGCAGCGCCACGTTGTGCTCCTTGGAGCCGGTGAAGTACTGCAGCGCGGCCCCGTAGCTCTTGGTCTCGACAGCCCTCAGGTCCACCTGCGTCCCACCGTCCAGGCGCACGCTGCACTTGGTCGGGCCCTTCACGAGCACCGCCTCGACCGCGGGATACGCCGCGAAGGCGTCTATCACGGCCCCGGGGTCGTCGTCCCCGACCAGGATGTCGATGTCCCCTATGGTGTCCCTGCCGCGCCTGAGGCTCCCGGCCACGCTTATGCGGTCCACCCGCTGGGAGGACTTGAGGTACTCCACATACTCCTCCGCCATCGGCAGGGCCTCCCCGAGGAGCATCCTCCCGCCCTTCGACTCGAGGACCTTGATGCCCTGGAGTATCCGCTCCTCGGTCTTCTCGCCGAGCCCCTTGACCCCCCTGAGCCTGTGCGCCAGGGCCGCCGCCTTGAGCTCCTCGACGCTGGACACGCCCAGCTCCTGGTGAAGGAGCATCGCGGTCTTGGGGCCGACGTCCGGGACCTCGAGCATGCGCACGAGCCCCTCTGGCACCTCCGACCTGAGCTTGTCGAGGTAGGGGAGCTCGCCGGTCGAGAGGAGCTCCTGGACCTTCTTTGACAGCGCCTCCCCGACGCCCGGCACCTCGTCGAGCTTCCCCTCGGCCACGACCTCGGACAGCGGCCTGTCGAGCTGCTCGATGTTGCGCGCCGCCCTCCTGTACGCCTGGGGCTTGAAGGCGACCCCCTGAAGCTCGAGGAGGTCCGCTATCTCGTACAGGACCGCGGCGACATCGCTGTTGTCCATTGGTTCCTCCCGCTTGCGGCTCCAAATCCCCCAGCCACCGAATATACGTTGCCTCCGACGGTCGGGCCGCGAGCAGCTTTTATCCCCGTTCGGCCATCGGGTCGCAGGGGGACGCGCAGTTGAAGGTCCAGAGACCACCGAAGTTGAGGAAGAACTCGAAAGTGGCAGTGATATCTCCGTCGAGCAACCCAGACCATGTCGGGATCAAGATGGGAGTCGACCTCCTGAAGAAGGCGGGGCTCAGGGTCGAGCTGGGGGACACGACCAGGAAGCTCATGACCGTCGGGACCCTGGCCGCGGACGACAAGACCAGGGCGGACGACTTCAACTGGGCATTCGAGGACGACTCCGTCGACGGGGTGCTGTGCGCGACCGGCGGCTACGGCTCGATGAGGGTGCTGGACCTGCTGGACTTCGACATGATCAAGGACCACCCGAAGCCGTTCATGGGGTTCAGCGACATCACAGGATACCACATCGCCCTGAACCAGCTGTGCGGGATGGTCACGTTCCACGGGCCCCTGGTGGACATAGACCCCTCCAAGGGGGAGGAGTTCATCAAGACCCAGTCCGAGGACCTGAAGCGGGCGATCCGCCTGCTCATGGGCCAGGAGGAGCTGCGCGAGATTACCAACCCCGAGGGCGGCATGATGCTCATGACCATCAACGAGGGGAAGGCGGCCGGCAGGCTGTGCGGCGGCAACCTGACGCTCATGACCGGGACCCTCGGGAGCAGGTACGAGATGGACACCAAGGACAAGGTGCTGTTCATAGAGGAGGTCAGGGAGACCTACTACTACATCGAGTTCCACCTGACGCAGCTGCGCCTGTGCAAGAAACTGGAACAGGCCAGGGCGGTCATCATGGGCGAGATATCCGAGACGCTGAGGCCGGACAACGCCTACCCGAGCGTGGAGGAGATCGTCCGGGAGAGGGTCGGCGGGGCCAGGAGGCCCGCTGTCTGGGGACTGTGCGCAGGACACGGCAAGTACAACGGCCTGCTGCCCCTGAACGCCAAGGTCGCCGTGGACGCGACCGAGAGGGAGATAGTCGTTCAGGAGCCGATCGTCGACTGAGCCCCCGGACCTGACTTATGCGTCCTCAGGAGCGAACGCTGGCATCGCTTATGCATCGTCATTTTATACCACTAAAGATATATCTATATCATTCATGGTATGATTCACATGCTCTCGAGGGAACTCATAAGCACACTGGCCAAGTCCGGGAGGATAGAGATCCTGAGGACCCTGAAGGCGTACCACGACCGCCAGTTCACAATCAACGAGCTCGCGAGGACCTCGGGGGTGCCCGTCATGACCACATGGAGAGCCGTCAGGGAGCTGAAGGCGGCCGGGCTCCTCAAGACGCGCAGGATAGGCAACTCCACCGCCGTCTGGATCACGGACGACCCCGCGAAGCTGAGGACGCTCAGGACCGTGCCGGACACGGACCCCCAGAAGGCTGCCGCAAGGGCCTTCGCGGAGTCGCTGTCCGCCCAGCCCTGGCTCGTCGAGTGCAGGCTCTTCGGAACGGTCGGAAGGGGGGACCACAGGCCCGGCGAGGAGGTGGACGTGGCGGTGGTCTACGACGAGAGCGTCACGGAGGAGCAGGCGAAGGCATCCTCCACCGAGGCCGCGGCCGCGCTCCTGGGGAGGACGAACGTGTCCGTGGTCCCGCTGTGCGTGTCCAGCAAAGAGATGGGGCGCAGGGGCGGGCTCGGGTCCGAGCTCAGGGACAAGGAGACCATCTGGGAGCGCAAGAGGGGTTAGCCCGGCGCGCCCCCGGGCTCACCGCACCCGGGAGAAGTGGTCGTACACCTGCCGGGCGATCTTCGCCTCGGCCTCGAGCGCCTTCTTGAAGTTCCCTTCCTCGACCTTCTTGAAGAACGTGCATAGCACGACATGTGAGGTCGGGGAGACGAATATGATGGCGGCGTTCGTGAGCGACGCGGCCGTCGTGCCGGACTTGAGCGCGACGGGTATGTCGGGCGAGAGCAGGTAGGACAGGGCAGTCTCGTCCTTCTGCAGCATCAGGAGCCTCAGCATGCTCTCGGAGGCCTTGGGGGACACCGCCTCGTTCTTGAGTATCTTCTCGAGGAGCATCCCGATCTCCCTGGGCGTGCCGAGGTTGTCGAAGACCTCGTCGTACACCCTCTGCTGCTTGAACTTCTTCTCGGCCTTCGAGCCGTAGATGCGCTCGTACTTCAGCCTGAAGTCGTCCACGGACAAGCCGGCGGACTCGCGCTCGGTCTCGTTCAGGGCCTTCATCCTCTCCATGTCCGACATCCCCTTCCACTTCCTCGCGGCCTCGGGGATGGTCATGTCCTTGAACGGGCCGACGCCCATGGACATCAGGAAACTCTCCCTGTAGGGTATGTATATGGATGTCTTCGCGAGGCCCAGCTCCCTCATCATCATGTTGACCCTTTGGATGCCTATCCGCTTCCAGAGCATCTCGGACGCCGTGTTGTCCGTCGATATGATCATCAGTGCGAGCAGGTCGCCGACGGTCGGCTTGAGGCCGGGGGCCATGTACTGCAGCACTCCCTCGCCTATGCAGTAGTGCTTCGGCTCCAGCTCTATCCTCTCGTCTAGGGTTATCGAGCCCTCCTCGACCTGTCGGAAGGTCTCGACCATCACGCCGAGCTTGAATATGCTCGCGAGCGGGAAGATCTTGTCGGCCTCGACCGCGACCTCCTTGCCCGACTCTATGTGCTTGACGTAGAGTCCCAGCTGCCCCTTGGTGTCCTTGGCTATCTTGACCAGTTCTGTCTTGAGCTGCGCTAGGTTCGAATCCTCAGGAGCCGCCGTCTTCTTCTTGGTCGCTGTCAAGCCTACACCGTGTCCGCACGGCCTCCGCTAGCGTCCGGAGACGCCCCCCGGACCCGGGCCGTGCCTGCCAAAGAGAGGAATGTGCCTATTTAGGCGCTTCGCTGGAACACGATTCACGATGAGCTCGGAGCGGAATCCAGAGAAAATGAGAGAACGGAGAAGGAAGAGGGGTTGGGCCCGATCGGGGGTTTGGGGGGGGAGGAGAGTGGCTGATGCCGGGCCCGAAGGAAAATCCTTGTTTCCCTCTTCCTGTCTCTTGAGACTCTGAGGGGCGGGTACGCCTCATATACCCTCCCTTGATAGAATCAGCGGTGATAACACGCCCCGCCCACACTGGCAGAACAGCTTTATGCGGGGACACGCGATTCCTCGGGCGGATGCGACCCATGGACGCCGGGAAGGAGCCCACGAACAGGCCCTCGAAGCCCCTGAGAGGAGTGGTGTTCGACCTGGACGACACACTGGTGGTGTCGACCGTCGACTTCCCCAAGTTCAAGGGGCTCGTGATCGACCGGATAGAGGAGTTCGGCGAGGACAGGTCGCTCTACGACCCCTCGGAGACCATCGTGACCATCCTGGACAGGTTCGAGAGGCGAGTCAGGGAGAAGGGGGTCCCCGACCACAGGGTGAGGGACATGCTCGCGCAGCTCGACAGGATCATGGACGAGGTCGAGCTCGAGAGGGTGGAGGACACGGCAGCCATCCCGGGCGCGACCGAGACCCTGACCCTCCTGAGGCGGATGGGCGTCAAGGTGGGTGTGCTCACCAGGGGCTGCGAGGCCTACGCCAAGGAGGCCATGGCCAGGACCGGCATCGACGGCCTCGTGGACGCGATCGAGTGCCGCAACTCCCACTCGAGGCCGAAGCCGTACCCTGACGCGTACCTGAGGCTCGTGGACGCGCTAGGCGTGGCCAAGGACGAGACCCTGTTCGTGGGCGACCACGCCATCGACGCGCGCTGCGCCAAGAACGCGGGGGTGCCGTTCATAGGCGTGGGGACCGGGGATGTGCCCGAGCGCGACCTTGTCGAGGCGGGCGCGTTCATGTTCGCGCGAGACGTCGGGGAGCTCGGGGAACTGCTCGGGCCGTTCCTACGGTCTTGACCCCGAAAAGGCATTTCTATCTGATGATACGCACCGGCTTGGCGCTCAAAAGTCTATCTCGGCTCGATGTCCATGAGGCGTATCTCGCCCGGGGTCGAGCTGATCATCTGCGCCTCCCCGAGCTCCTGTTCCGTCCTCGGCACGATGACCTCCATGCTCCTCTCGAGCAGGGCTATCTCGCGCTCGGACATGGTCCTCGGGTCGACAGGGACGATGAGCACGCAGTCGTTCGTGACCACGAGGTCCCTCAACTGGTGCATGAACTGCAGCATCCTGTCGTATGTGTTGAGCGAGACGAGGTACTCCAATCCGTCTATCACGACGGCCGTGTGCTTCTGGGACTCGATGAACGCCCTGACCTGGCTCATGAGAATGCCTATGGCCGTGGGGTTGACCCTCCCCTCGCCCACGAGGTTGGTGAGCCAGACGATCTTGCAGGTGTCCAGCTCCTTCTCCGTCAGGAGCTTCTTCGGGAAGTCCCGGGTGATGACGAGTCCCGCGCTCCCGGTCGATAGGACATGCTCGAAGAGCTCGTAGCTCGCCTTGGGCCGTCTCTCCTCCACGAGGTAGACGTTGCCAGGCCTGACGTCAACCGATGAGGTGACACCTGGAGCTAATGATGACGTCATCGACGCATCCCATCCGAGGTATGTATTGTCGAAACTCGTTATATAATACTGTTGACCTGATTTCGCTGGCGAGCACTGCCTGGATGCCTCGTCCGCAAGGCTCAGATCCTGTTGCAGAACACCCTCGCGCGGTCGTCGGAGACGACGCCCCACGGGCAGGCGTCGCACTCGCCGACCGTTGCCGAGGCCTTCATGTCGTAGTAGCACGGGACGGAGAAGAACTTCGTGGCGCCGTAGCAGAGCACGCGCGAGTTGTTGTCGACCACGCTGCCGTGGGGACAGGCGTTGCAGTCCACCGCGCTGACCATGCCCCCGCCCGGCCGCTCGTCGCAGCGCGTCAGGAACAGCTTGTGCATCTTAGTCTCCATTCCCTCACCGCCGGGAAATCAACTACTTGCTTGATATGGTTTGCCTTGACCCTGGAAACGGCGCGCACCCCACTCTGCCAACGTATTTATCAGGCGCAACCTCTTCAGGTGCCACAGGCGCGTACCCCCGTATGCGCCTGCATTAGTGATGGGAGCGGTCCGCCGCTCCCGGTAGGGGACTCGATGGGCGCTGAGAAGTGGGACACAGAGAGACTCGCATCCGCACTGCTCGACGGCATCTTCGTGTGCGACAAGTCCGGGGACATCTCTTACTCCAACCCCGCCTTCGCCAGGATGCTCGGCTACAAGCACGAGTCGATGGGCGCCAGGAACGTCCTCAGGGACGTGGTCGAGCGGGACCTCGAGTGGAGGGCACTCGTCTCGCTCCTGGAACAGGGTAGCCCGATACACGACTACGAGATCAAGTTCAAGCGCAGCGACGGGAAGGTGCTCATAGTCTCCCTCACGGCCAACGCCGTCAGGGACGACGAGGGGTACAACGCGGGCATCGCGGCCGTCGCCAGGGACATCAGCACCAGGAAGGGTGTCGAGAACGAGATGCGGGAGAAGGCGTTCAGGATCGACATCATGAACAAGATCGCCAAGATCGCGGGGACGCACAAGGACATCCGAAGCGTCCTCCTCCGGGTCTCCGAGGAGCTCATGAAGCTACTCGACTTCGACTCGATGTGCGTCGGGGTCGCGGAGGACAAGGGCCGGCATGTCGAGGTGTTCGCCCCCGACTCGAAACACGCCGACCTGGCCGTCTCGCTCGGCAAGGTCCCTTACGAGGGCAGTATCGTCGAGAAGCTCAGGTTCGGAGGCAAGGCGATCATAGTCGAGAAGGAGGCCGGGAGGAAGCTGTTCACGGAGTTCGGCGTCCTGGAGATGGGGCGGGTCAGCTCCCTGATGGCCGTCCCGCTCACGTCGAGGGGCAGGGTGCTCGGCTCGATGAACCTCCTGCACTCGAAGCAGGCCGAGTACGACTGGGGGAGCGCCGAGGCCCTCCAGATGGTCGCGGACCTGTTGGGCAGCATGATCGACAACATGGTCCTGTTCGCATCGCTCGAGACCAAGGTCGGGCTCCAGGAGGCGCTCGTCAGGTCCAGCGTCGAGCTCCAGAAGGCCATAGAGACGGAGCACATATACGCGGCGATAGCGTCGCACATCATGGAGGTCGTGAGGTACAAGGACCTCTCGTTCTATGTCATCGACTGGCAGAAGAAGATCGTGCAGCCGGTGTACGCAGTCGGCGGGTACCCGGACGAGATAATGGCTGGCGCGGGCGGCCTGGACGAGGGCATCGTCGGGCTCGTCGCCAGGACGGGGAAGGCCGAGTTCGTGGACGATGTCGACGCCGACCCCAGGTCGGCCGATATCCCCGGCGTCCCGCTCGAGCACAACTCCATGCTCGCGATACCCCTCACGGGCTCCGGCGGGGTCGTGATCGGCGTGCTCGAACTGTACAGGGAGAGGGGCCAGGTGTTCACCCAGAACGACCTCGAGGCCGGGCTCCTGTTCGCCCAGCAGGCCTCCGTCGCCCTCGAGAACGCCCAGCTCATCTCGAAGCTCCACGACGCCAAGAAGGAGATCGAGATGCTCAACGACCTCATGTTCCACGACATCAACAACTACAACTTCGCCACGCTGAACTACGTGGAGATGGTGTACAAGGAGAAGGACCTCCCGCACTCGGCCAAGGCGCCCCTCGAGAAGTCCCTCCACCTCATCCGGGAGAACGCGAAGCTGATAGAGAACGTCAAGAAGCTCACCAAGATCGGCGTCATGGACCCGGACGACTTCGTCCTCGTGAACCTGAGCGACGTCCTGAGGAAGGTCGTCTCGGGGATAACCACGTCGTCCACGAAGAAGTTGGGCGTGAAGCTCGACGTGCCAGAGGAGGCGTTCATCAAGGCCAACCCGCTGGTGGACGAGCTCTTCGTGAACCTCCTGACCAACGCGGTCAAGTACGACCCCCATGAGGAGGTCGAGGTCGACGTGGAGGTCAAGAAGGTGCTCGAGGGGGACAGCCCCGCGTGGAAGGTCTGCATATCCGACAACGGCTACGGCGTCCCCGACGAGAAGAAGACGCTCCTGTTCCAGAAGTACGTGCGCCTCAAGCCGGACGCGAGCGTGTCCGGCAGCGGCCTGGGGCTCTCGATCTGCAGGGCCCTCACCGACAAGTTCTCAGGCAGGATCTGGGTCGAGGACCGGGTGCATGGCAAGAGCGAGCTCGGGGCGAGGTTCTGCGTCTTGTTCCCGGCCGAGAGGCACCCGAACCAGTGAGCCCGGGCCGCGTCCCCGGTCGATGGCCGCCGCTCCTGGGCGAGTATGAAAATAAGAATGGTTTAAGAGGTTTGGACTGGCAGCCTCACGCCGCCCCTACCGCTTGTTCCCCGCGCGCCTCACGCACTGCCCGAGGGCCAGCAACACCATGAACGCCGCCATGGCCACCGCCGTCAGCGCCGCGATCTCCGAGGACGCGGATGCTCCGGCCGCTACCTCTGGCACCGTCGCGGATGACGAGACCGACGCGAGCGAGTCTTCGGCCAAGGCTGACGGGACAGCCGCCGCCGCGGTCAGGCTTTCGTCCGCGGCCAACAGCTTACCCGAGTCGAGCCTGAACTCGATGGTCGGCATGCCATACGGCAACAGTCCCAGTCGGTCCCATTCGGAGGCGAGGTTCACCGCCCGGGTCTGGTCCCGAGACCATGTGAACATGTCTATCGGGCCCTCGTAGGTTATCAACCGGTTGGTCGCGTCGATGGTTATCTGGCCAGGGAAGTCCACTCCCATCGGCTCCGCGTAGTCGACTGTCATCGGGGCGTACACCAGCGAGTATGAGCCTGCAGCGATGTGGTGCACGAACATCTGGTCGCCCGCCGGCCACGTGAACGAGAGCGTCTCATCATCGGACAGGTTGAAGACGCCAGGCACGTAGTCGTAGATCATCTCGGTGTCGTAGAGAACGCTTCCCGGGGCGAGGTTGATGTATGTCTTGTCGGCGTACACATCGTACTCGGATATCCAGTCAGCGTCGTACGTCTCGACATAGTCGCCCGACAACGCCTCCCATTCCCAGCACTCGACGCCGTCATCGGTCGTCTGGTACGCGTAGGCCGCGTACTCTACCGCCGTGGATATGGTGAGGTTGGTGGTCTCCGGACCTATCTCCGCGTTCAAGTTGAAGTCCTCGGTGTACCACTCGTTGTCGTCCATGAACGAGGCGCAGAGCCATCTCGCCATCAGGGCCTCCCAGCCCCACGAGACGAGGCGGTGCGTCAGCACGATGTTGTCGCCGACCTTCTCCGCGTCTATCTCGATCACCATGATCTGCAGCGGCCACTCGTACATCGAATATATGTCGTACACGATGTTGCCCTGGTCGTCCAGCCACGCGTTCCAGTCGTAGATGACTGTGTCCTGGGCGCCCGTCCACCATGTGTCGAATGTGTCCCACTGGTCGGATGGCATCCCGATGACCGACATCGCGGCATCGTAGTCGAGCGTCGTCGTCCCGTTCATTATGGATATCCAGCCGTCGTACCAGTTCTTGACGTTGTTCCATTCCTGGGCATCGTCATAGGATATGTACGAGTGGTACCAGTCGAGCACGGCGGTCCCGCCCGAGGTCGTGCCGAGCTGCGGCAGGAACACGGGGTTGCTGTTCATGTTAATCTCGTCCATGTACACGCCAGTCACGTCCATCCTCATCATCGTGTACATCCAGATGTTGTCGAGATCAGCGCCGGTCCAGTTGTAGATGTACGGCGCCGCGTCGTAGCTCCAGGGCACCTCGTCATCTCTCCACTCGAACCAGTCACCGAACGGCACCTCGAACATATCATACCAGTAGTAGTCGACCGTGCGCTCAGTGAGCGCCACGTCCGTTACAGTTATAGTGCTCGTCCCCGAGACATCTATGTCCCCTGACGTGGCGGTGACGTTCAGCAGCACGGACCCAGAGGTCATGGACGTCGGTGTGAACTCGACGATGTATCCCGTGGTCGCGTTCAACGAGTAATCGGACGTATCAATGCCCCATACAGTCCACGCGAACGTGACATCCGCAGACATCTGGTCGCCGACTGAGTCATAGGCCTTCGCCTCGAAGACGCCCACATCATCGATCAAGATCGTGTCCGTCACGGGTGTGACCGCGACGCTCACGAGGTACGGTGGGTTCACCGTCACGCTGACGCTCACGACGTCGTAGACGTCCTCGTCGGTGTACGTGACGTTGCAGAACACGGTACCGGACATCGCCACATCGGCCGCGGTCAGGTTGACGAACCTGCCGGAAGTGGAGTCAAGGGCGCCGAGAGTGATCGGGTCCCTTCCCCACTTGTAGGTGACGTTGTCCTCACCGTCGTACGATGTCGACGCGCTGGTGTTGACGTTCAGCAGGACCGAGGAGACGCTGAGCATCAAGACCTCGCCGGCCTCAACGGTCTCTGGCCCCGCCGGAGTGGCGGTCGCTGTGACTTCCATCACTGGAGGCACTACGTCGTCATCATCATCATCGTCATCATCGTCGTCGTCATCACCGTCGTCCGGTGTGTCAGTCCCGCCCCAGTCGACGGCCAAGAAGACCACGCTGACCAGGATCAACGCGATGATAATCGCGGCGACCATGACCAAAAGGTTCTTCGACTTCTTGGGCTTCGACGAAGGCTCAGGTGTCGTATCTCCGCTAGCAGGCCCACTATTTGGTGTGCTCTCAGACATCTGTGCTTAACCCCCACAGTAGTTCGATCCTAAGCGGCTCTCGTACCGCTTCCCGGCTATAAATAATCTCTTCATGCCATGCATGAAATCTGAGCATTGAACGCACGTCTGGACGTTACTCTATGAGACTCGCGAATCTTGGTTGTCGTCTCAAGACCTCGCCGCGAGAGCGGCAAGGTGGGCGGTCGAGGACCACTGTTGACCAGAGGTCGGTCGAAAGAGCATCCTGCCGGACCATTGTACGAATTGTACACTAATACATAGGCCGTTTATTCAACATCATATCATAGGAGAGGGGCGCGCTCGAATCCCTTTGCATTTTCGACATGACATGTCGGAATATTCTTATAGAGAGCCATTCATTCAATGTCCTGTCCCAGAGGTATGTGCATCCACATGCGGAAGTGATGGGACCGCGACATTATGGGGATGTCGCATAGCGCGATAACCAGTGAGACACAAGGGGGAAAGATGGTTGAGCAGACTGAGTGATAAGCTACCTTCGCTGTGTGCTACGTTGTTGATGGCCGTCATAGTGTCCTTGCCTGTTTACAGCCTCACGGCGGCTGTGGGGCATGCGGACGCTGCGCGAGAGGAGACGATTCTCAGAGTCGGGTTCATGCAACAGGTGGACGACCTGAACCCGAACGTCGGCCTGAGCGACGCGGCATACGTCTTCTACGGCCTGGTGTACGACACCACGCACACCGTGGAGAACGACTTCGACCTGATCGGCAACCTCGCGACTAGCTGGTGGATCGTCCCCGAGAGCGACCCGGAACTGCAGGCCTCGGGAGAACCCTACGGCTCCGTCTGGGAGTACAACATCTCGACGGACACCCGCTGGCATGACGGCGAGTGGCTGACGGTGGACGACGTCGTCTGGACGATAAACCTGAACGCTGACAACTACGACTACATGTGGGCATACCAGCCGTACGCCTACTTCATGAACTACGCGGAGGCCGTCGACGAGGACACGGTCAGAGTGCACTACTACGACAGGGCCACCGGCGAACCGATGACCGCGTCCTACGCGTACCTGTTGTGCATACCCATCCTCCCGAAGCACCTCCTGGGAGACTGGACGGCGAACGAGATCGGATTCACCTGGACGGGTGTCTTCACCGAGGAGGAGTCACCGGGCCTCCCGATCGTGGGCACGGGCCCGTTCATGGCGACCGAGTACATATGGGATGAGTACACGGAAGGAGACCACATCACGCTCGTCAGGAACCCGAACTACCACTGGATGGCGGAGCGGGGCCTGAACGTAAGCTTCGACAAGATAGTAATGTACTTCTACGACGACGCGAGCGGCATGGCCACGGCGCTCAGGAACGGTCAGCTGGACCTGGCCCAGTTCCCGCCCTCCACTTACAAGGAGATAAAGGCCGACGTGATAAGCGGCGAGCTCCTCAACGTGGACTACTACGATGGCATCAAGTGCACGCAGTACTGGACCGAGATCGGGATCAACGCTAACGTCGCCGGACCGGGCCGGACTAGGCTCGACCCGGCCGTGAGACAGGCCATGGCGATGGCGACGGACAAGGAATACATCAAGAACACGTACTACCAGGGCTTCGCCGATATCGGGACGACGCTGATATCCCCAGTGAACACGGAATGGCACTATGAGCCCACGGCGGACGAGATCTTCGACCTGGACTTCGCAGCCGGGCGTGAACTCCTTGACGAGGCGGGATACCTGTTCCCGGTAGAAGGGGAGTTCAGGGTGGTCACGGAGGGCTCGCTCGCAGACGTGAACAACTGGGCCAACGTGGGTGACGAGCTGACCTACGACATGCTCATACGCAGGGAGTACCCGGAGGAGCTGCTGATCGCCAACTACCTCTCCCAGGTCTGGAAGGCCGAGCTTG
>JAUPMC010000188.1 GCA_030836605.1 Thermoplasmatota archaeon
CGTGAAGGCCGACCTCAACGTGAACATGGACTTCGGCAAGAACCCCATGTCGTTCGACATGACGCTCCACGACCGCGACGGAGGCGCCCACAGGGTCTTCGGCTCCGTCATGAAGAGGGTCGTGCTGCAGTTCAAGTCCCATGACGGGGGCCTCGTGTCGTCCATGAACGAGACACTCTCACGGTACAACACGGCGGGGAAGACTGGCTACGGGATCGCCGAGTTCCTGAGCAGGACGGAATGACCCGGCGGCCAGCCGCGCGGCGAGACCTCATCTACCGTCGTCCGCCAACGACTCGAGGTTCCTGGCGGCCGAGGCCGTCGCCGACTCGTCCCCGATGATCTCCGCCTGGAGGGCCGCCTCCTCGTAGCGCGATCTGGCTGCCTCGTATCTTCCCCTCTTCTCCTCGATGTTCCCGAACACCATGTTGACCGCGACCAGCCCGGCCCTGTCGCCCGCGGCGTTCAGGAGCCTCTCGGCCTCAGTGAGGAGGGACGCCGCCCCGTCGAGGTCGCCGGAGCTCTCCTTCACGAGGGCCAGCTCCAGCTTCGCCTTCGAATGCAGGACGGAGTCGTCCAACGACTCCGCCACGTCCAGCAGCCTGTCGATCTCCCGCTCGGCGTCCTTCAACTCGCCAGATGCTCGGAGCAGGGACGCGAGCGCCAAGGACAACAAGGCGTCTCCCTGGTCGAACCGCGATGCCTTCTGGAACAGGCCGCCCTTCCTCCTGAGCTCCGGCCGGGCCAAGGCGCTCCTGCACGCCTCGACACCCTCATCCATCCTGCCCTGGGAGCCCAGAGACTCCGCGCACATCGCCACGAGCCTCTTCGATTCCTCTAACTCGCCCGCGCGCCTGTACGCCTCAGAAGATTCCATGAGCAGGCGGGCGGACTCTGCCGATTTGGCCTGCGCCTTGTACAGGCCCGCGAGGTTCTCAGAGGCCCTCGCCTCGCCCGCGTGGTTCTTCACGGCGTGGGAGAGCCTCACCGACTCCTTGAACCGCAGCTCGGCTTCTCGGAGCCTCCCCTCGTCCCATTCGAGGAGCGCGAGGTTGTTCAGGCACGCCGCCTGCGCCGACCGGTCCTCCTTGGTGCTCGCGAGGGACAAGGCCTCGGAATACGCGGCCCTCGCCTTGGCGTAGTCCGTCCGCACCCGGTGCGCCCCGCCGATGTTGAGCCACTCGCGCACCTGGCCCGACACATCGTTGCTCTTCTGATAGAGCCCCAGGGCTTTCTCGTGGGCCGAGAACGACTCGGTCCATTGCTCCACCCGGGTCTTCAGCTTCCCAAGGGTCTCCAGGGCCATCGCCCTGTCCGCGGGGGCCTCGTCCTCGGGCAGGTACTCGAGGCACGACTCGTAATATCGCGCGGCGGAGACGTCGTCCCCGACGGCCTCGTTGAGCTGGCCTATCAAGAACAACAAGTCCGCGTCCCCGACCCGCGCGGCGTCCTTCGCGGGCACCAGGGACAGGAGGCTCAGGGTCTCATGCGGGAACTCTGACAGGAGGTCCGCGGCCGCGGCCACGGCGACCCTCTGGGCGGACATGAAGTCGCCCGCGTGGACGTAGTGATGAAGACTCTCCAGCCTCCAGTCCGCCCCTTCCCGACCTTCACAGTACGCGGCGGCCGCCCCGTGGAGTCTCGCCCTCGACTCCTGACCCAGGCGCGACACGAAGAATTCGCGCAGGACGTCATGTGTCCAGAGGCCCTGCTCCTGTTCGACCACCAGGGCCCTGTCCTTCAGCCTCAGCAGAGTGTCCCCGGCGGCCTCAGGGATGGCCTCCGGAGGGACGGGGTGGCGGAACACCGAGAGCGTCTCGAGCACGGCCCTCTCGGACGCGGAGAGTGATTTGCTGACCTCGCGCTCCAGGAAGGAGACGACATCCCCCATGGACTCCCCGAGGCCGCTCCTCAGCATGAGGCTGAGGAGGAGCGGGTGGCCGCGGCTCGCGTCCGCGACCTTCCCTGGATCCTTCGCGTTCGAGTTCTTCGCGAACTCAGCCGCTGACTCGCGGTCGAGGCCCATGAGTTCCAGTGTCGTGCTACCCTTCGCGGTCTTCGAGAAATAGGATGGCATCTCGCGGGACATGAGTATGGCCTTGCAGGTCTCGGAGGCGCCGACGGCCTCAAGGAGGACTGACAGCGTCAGGGGGAGCCGGCCCGTGGCCTTCTGCACGTCGTCCAGGAACAAGACGGCCCTGAGGGCCGTCAGGTCCGACAACAGAGGGGCGAAGAGGTCACCTGACCGGGCGCCGCGGCGGACCGCCATGGCCGTGGACGACCTCTCCGCGGACTCCAGGAACCTCGACAGGACCGCGACGAAGTGTTCCTCGGTGTCCCATGCGTGGAATGAGTACCAGAACAAGTGCCTACGGCCGGACAGCTCGTCGTACGCCTTGGACGCCAGCGAGGTCTTGCCGATCCCGGGGATACCCCATATGAGCATGACCGACTCGCCCCCGTCCACCAGCGAGGAGATCGCCTTCCTCTCCGCCCCGCGGCCGAAGAAGGCCGTCACATTCGGGCGGCCGACAGCGGACTCCACGAACCGCTCTCCGTCTGTGGGCGGGACGAGGGTGCGCGCGAGGTCCGCTGAGCGGACCACATCGGCGTCCTTGACCTGCTGCACGAGGTCGAAGAGCCCCGGGGGATCACCGGTGGGGCCCTGGAGCCGCTTGACCGCCTCCCCCAGCGGGATGTCCTCAGACTTCCCCCGGTCCTCGAACACGACCTTGGTCTTGAGGAGGTCATCCCTGACCTTGTTGGCGGCCTTGTGACCCTTGTCAGTGAGGAAGTAGGCCCTCCTCCGCTTCTGGGCGCCGCGGACATGCGCCAGCCTGTCCATCACGATACCTTCGGCCTCAAGGGCGGACAGGGCCCTGGAGGCGCTGTGGACCTGCGTGCCGAGCCTCTGGGCGATGCCCTCCTGACTCGCGCCCAACGGCACCTCGTGCTCGTCCCTGAAGGCCTCCATCTCGAGGAGGTGCAGGAGCAGCCTGTCGGTCTGGGACACGACTATGCGAGCCATGGCGGGTACTCGAACGAGGTGGCCCCCTAATACTCCTTTCGCAATGGCATCGGCATCCGCGAAGCAGGGCGACAGGCCCAGGCAAAACCGGTGCAAAACCACGCTCAGGGTTCAAATACCCTGATGCGGCCTGCTGAGTATCAGACGAGCCTCAAGAAGGAGGTAGGAAGCAAATGGAGAACTTGAAGACAAAGACGACTTTCGCGGTGACCGCGATCCTCATGATGGTCATGGGCATGATCGCGGTGCCTATTCAGGCAGCCGCCGATGTCGTCACAATGGATGATGAGATCGAGACGGAGGACGGGGTCACCGAGATACTAGGCGGTGGCGACCACTTCTTCGTCAAGTTCGGCACTGACGCTGTGTTCGGGGTCGTATGGGGGACCGAGGGCGATGAGAACGCGGTGTACTTCGTCGCGATTAAGGCGAGGTACCTCGGGCTCGCTCAGGTCTACAACAACGACGGCGAGAAGATCGAGGAC
>JAUPMC010000189.1 GCA_030836605.1 Thermoplasmatota archaeon
CCCGAGGCACGAGAGGCCGAAGGCGTTCAGCACGATGAGGATAGCCTGGAACGTGGGGATTGTCCTGGGCCCGTCGATCGGCGCCTTGATAGTGTCCGCGTCCTCCATGAGCGTCTTGTTCGTCTTCGGCTCGGTGGTCCTGGCCGCCGCGTTCGTCATGAACTTCGTATACATCAAGGAGACCAAGCCGACTGATGCGAAGCCAGAGGACATCACATTCAGGAAGGTCCTGGCGGTAGGCAAGGACCACCCGTTCCTCCTGCTGTGCGCGCTCACCGGAGTGCTGTGGTTCTGCTTCGCGCAATGGATGTCCGTCCTGCCGGTCTATGCCACCGGGGACCTGGACCTCGAGGACTATGAGTGGGGCCTGATGTTCACGGTCAGTTCGCTCATGGTCGTGGCCACGCAACTCTCGGTCACGGGATACGTCGTGAAGTTTCGCCGCTCGAGCGTCCTTTTGGCGGGCCATATGACAGTCGCGCTAGGGTTCACGCTCATATTCCTGTCGTACGATTTCTGGACCCTCCTGGCCTGCATCATCGTCATCACGATAGGCGAGATCTTGTACATGTCCATCCTCTCAACGGTCATAGCGGACATGGCCCCGTGCGCCAAGCGCGGGTCGTACATGGGGTTCTCTGGGTTCGTGCAGACCCTGGGGAACGGCATCGGCTTCCTCCTGGGCATGACCCTCCTGGCCAAGATGCCCGATGCGTCCATGATATGGCTCGTGGTCGGGGCCATCGGCTTCTTGACCGGCCTCGGATACCTGCTCTTCTCGTCCATCGTGGGACCGGAGCACAACGACCCGAAGGTCATCGAGAGGCTGAGGTCCGAAGCCCTGGCTGAGGATATAGAGTGAAAAATCGGTAAGGAGTTTGACGGGCCTAGACGCAGTGTCCAAGCCTATTCAGACGACAAGGCGCGGCTCAGAACCTTCTGCGGCCCTTGTTCATGTAGCTGGGCCTGTCGTCGCTCTGCCCGCCGAAGTCGCCGCGGGGTCTGCCGCCACGGTCGCCGCCGCGTGGCCTTCCGCCACCGCGATCGCCACCGCCGCCGCCACCGGCGTACCGCCTGCGCTCCTGCTCGTACTCCTTCTCGCTCATGTTCGGGTCGGTCGCGGTCGAGTCGAGGGTCTTCTCGGCCTTCGACAGCTGACCGTACTTGCCGACGTTCAGGCGCATGTGCCCTCTGACGAGGGACACGTACCCGTTCTTCACGGCGAGGGTGTCCTCCTTGGCTATGGTCCCGATCTGGTCGTCCCACAGGGACATCACGATCGCGCCGGTCTCATCAGCCAAGGTCGCCTCTGCGACCCTTCGCGTGTTACCGAACCGGCCGGGTATGTCCTTCGGCTCGCTGACATCCAGGCACTTGGCCAGGACATCGACCCTCTTCGACTGCGGGGTCAGGTCCTTAATCTTCGTCTCTACGCTCTGGCCCTCTTCTGGGGCGCTTCCAACGCTCTCTTCCATGTCTATTCTTCCTTTTTGGTGTGCAGAATTGCATTCCGTCGCGGCTACGCGGAAAATCAAACTATCGGCGTAAAAACATCGCGCTGTTCGGCTTTTCCCGTGTCGTTCGGCACACAACTCGTGCTGAATACCCATTTGACCCAGTCATTATTAATAACCTTCGGCGGTACATGGCCCCGGCACGGTGCCGGGATATATGGGTATCGCTCCCTTTCCTGCCGTTAAAGCGGCGGCGGCCGCCTAGGAAAGGGATAAATACGCACCATGCGTACGCCGTTTGCGTTTGAGCAGAAAGACGCCATTATGGGCATTTGAAGTACATCCGCGAACCACATGCGACACCGGTGCTGTGGTATCCCAGGGCGTCTTCGCGCTTGATTCGGAAGGGACCAGAAGGGACTTCTGTTCCTGAGGGGGGATGCACGTGGAGAGCGCTGACATAGGGCCGGCCATTTCTCCCGAACCCTCCCGCTCTCCCCGGACGACCTTCCTCGCGAAGGAGGAGTCTCCCGAGGGTGCCCTGCACCAAGGTCTCGCGAGGTCCTGCGTCAGCGGTTCCAGGATCGTGTCTTCCTCGGGCGAGAGGATGCTGTACTCCAGGGACCAGTCCGAGATACCACGTTTCCTGAGGCAGATACTGTTCAGCTCGATGCCAGAGGCGGTCGTTCAGGCCGAGTCCGAGGAAGGCGTCCTCGAGGTGCTCAGGTTCGCGTCGTCCACTGGCACGTCCGTCATACCGAGGGGCTCGGGCTCGTCCCCGTTCGGCGGCTCGATGCCCGTCAAGGGCGGCATCGTGCTCGACGTGTCCCGCATGAACAAGATCGTGGGCGTGGACATCGAGGCGCTGACGGCGACGGTCCAGACGGGCGTGCGCTGGGCTGACCTCGACCACGAGCTCGGCAAGAATGGGCTGACGCTCATGACCTGCCCTTCCAGCAAGTTCTCGACGGTCGGAGGCTGGGCCGCCACGGGCGGCGTGGGCATGAACAGCTTCTCCAGGGGCCGGTTGATGGCCAATGTGCTCTCGGTCGAGCTGGCCACGCCGGGCCGCGGGATCGTCAGGCTCACGCAGGCGGACAGGGAGTTCCCACTCGTGTTCGGTAGCGAGGGCCAGCTAGGGGTCGTGACCTCGGCGACCCTGCAGGTGAGGCGCCTGCCGGAGCGGTCGAGGCCCCGCCTGGTCATGTTCCCGGACCACGGGAGCGCGCTCGCCTTCGCGGAGGAGGCGGCGACGTCCGTGAGACCTGTCCACATATTCTACGAGAGCTCCCTCAGGGTCTCGTACACCAACAAGATGCTCGACACGCCGCGCATCACGCCCGGGGACGCCGTGGTCGTGTACGTCGAGGACGACGCCTCCCAGAAGGCCTTCGACTCGCTCTTGGCCTCGAAGGGCCTCAAGGAGCAGCCGGAGTACATCGCGAGATACGTCTGGAACGAGCGGTTCTTCCCGATGAAGCTACGCAGGTTCGGCCCTGGCATGCTCGGCCTCGAGGTCGTGGCCAGCAAGGGCTCGTTGAAGCCGCTCATGTCATCCATATCGTCCCTGTCGACCGAGCTGGACCTCGAGCCGATGTTCGAGGTGCACATGCTGCCGGGGGACGAGGCGCTCCTGCTGTGCTTCTTCATGGCTGACCAGGGCAACACCCTCCTGTACACGCTGACTGCTTTCAAGTCCCTCCTGCTCACGAGGCTCGCGGTCGACAAGGGGGCTACGCCATACTCCGTGGGCATCTGGAACCACGCGTTCTCGGACGTCGCGGAGAAGGACAGGAAGGAGTCGATGCGCCGACTGAAGGCGGAGTACGACCCGAGGGGCGTGATGAACCCTGGCAAGTACTTCAGGCTCTCAGGGAGGTTCGGCGCGTTGAGCGGCCTCGCGATGGAGCCGAAGCTGATGGGGCCTCTCCTCAGGGCCGTCCTCATGATGTCCCCGCTCGTGTTGCCCGTGATGCACTTGGTCACGGAGTTCTCCAAGGATCGGCTGGGGCCGAAGGACCGGCCCGCGGACCTGAGGACGGCGGACGAGTGCGCCATGTGCGGCGCCTGCGTCGCCGTCTGCCCAGCGTACCTCGCGGTCGGGGACGAGCGCGTGACGGCCAGGGGCAAGCTGCTCACGGCGAAGGCGATGGCCGCTGGTGTGAGGATCACCAAGGAGCACGCCCACAGGACATTCCTGTGCATGAGGTGCAAGGCCTGCGAGCAGGTGTGCCAATCGAAGCTGGAACTCATACCGTTCTACGAGGAGCTGGAGCGCAGACTGGAGCGACAGTTCGGGAGGGACCCGCAGGAGATCGAGCGCTTCGTCAAGTACTCGGAATCGTCGCCCGAGTACGACGACCTTGTCAAGCGCGGGCTCGTCATAGGGGCGCCCAAGCACAGGGTTGGAGGTGGTCCAGGTGCGTTATGAGAGGTACCACATACCGATCGAGACCGTCCCGACCACCGCGCCGCCGGTCCCGAAGTTCATCATCACGCGGGCCTCCAACTGCGTCAACTGCGGGAAGTGCGAGAAGGCCTGCATATTCGGCGTGCACAAGAGGAAGGAGGGCGACCCCAGGGAGATGGCGGATCCGCTCAGCCACCTCTGCAAGAACTGCTTCAGATGCATATCCGACTGCCCGCAGAGGGCGCTCACGATGTCCCTCGGGCAGGACTACCGCGCCCTTGGGCACGGCATCTGGACGCCTCTGAGGGTCAGCACGATCTGGGGCGAGGCGGAGACCGGGAAGATACCCGTGCTCGGCGCTGGGTACAGAGGGATGTTCGCGGGCCCGGACTTCGACGGCGTGTGGACCGACATGTCCGAGATAGTGAGGCCGACCAGGGACGGGATCCACGGCCGCGAGACAATCTCGACCAGTGTCGACATAGGGCGCAAGCCGCTCTTCCTGGCGTTCGACACCGAAGGCGCACTCACGACCGAGCTGGCGCCCGTGGTCGAGCTCTCAGTGCCAATGATGCTCGACGCGACGAGGCTGGAGGCCGCGGGCCCGGACGTGCTCATGGGCTTCGCGCTGGCGGCCAAGGGACTGGACACATTCCTCCTGGTGCCACGGGACAGGATCACAAAGGAACTCATGGAGGCGGCCCCCTCGCAGATAGTGCCCGTCCTCTCAGAAGGCACGGACGTGAAGTCCCTGGAGGTGGACCCGAGGACGCGGATGGTGGAACTCTGCGTCGGCGCTTCGTGGAAGAACTGGGCGAAGGCGTTCGCCAAGCGGTTCCCGGACAAGGTGTTGTCCCTGAGGGTCCAGGCGTCCAAGGGCGTGGAGGAGACCGTGCTCGAGATGCTGGACGCCGAGGTGCCTGTCGCGCACCTCGAGTATGACGAGGACGGCCGCGAGCAGGGCAGGGGCGAGACCAGACACGCGAAGGACTCGCTCAGGGCGGTGCACAGGGCGATGACTGCCAAGGGCGTCCGGGACGAGATTACGGTCATCGCGTCGGGCGGAGTGGCCGCGGCCGAGCACGTGCCCAAGACGATCGTGTGCGGAGCTGACGCGGTCTCTCTGGAGTCGGCTCTCATGGTCGCGTTGAGCTGCAGACACTGCTCGACTTGCAGGCCATCGTCCTGTCCGGCCTCGATAGGCGCGGCGGGCCCGGACTGGGTCCGTGGGCGCGTCATGAACATGGTCGGGGCGTGGAGGGACCAGATGCTGGAGATGCTGGGCGCGATGGGCATCAGGGAGGTCCGGAGGCTCAGGGGCGAGGTCGGCCGCGCGATATTCTATGACGATATCCAGAAGGAGTTCTTGTCGATACTGTCCGGGGGTGGCGAGCATGGCTAAGCGCCCGAGCCCGTACACTGACGCCTACCCCGAGGTGGCGCTCGCGCCCGCCGAGAGGCTCCAGTTCATGAACCGGTACTCCGTCCGCAGGGCGGACACGTGCATCTCGTGCGGGATGTGCGAGTCGCTGTGCCCATATGGCGTGCACAAGCGCGTCGAGGGCCACGCGAAGATACTCCCGCCGGACGACAGGAGATGCATCGGCCCATCGTGTGAGGTGAACTACTTCTTCTGCGTCGCGAACTGCCCGACGAAGTCCCTTTCCGTCCGGGAGAGCGACAACTACGCCAGCATGGGCGACGCGCGCTGGCCCGTTGAGATGATCATGGCCACATGGCGACAGGCGGAGACCGGCAAGCCGATACCGCTGGACGACCCGGGTAACGTCGGCAGGTCCGGCGGGGGCTTCGACAAGCTCTACTTCAAGCTCCCTGAGGCCAAGGGCAGGTTCGACCCGCTGAAGATCAAGACCGCCATCCAGCTGAACAGGCGCGGCTCGGGCGAGCGCATCGAGATACCCATCCCCGTGTACGGCGGGGGCATGTCCTTCGGCTCCATCAGCGTCCACACGATGGTCGCGCGGGCCAAGGCCGCGAAGATGTGGAACACGTTCATCTGCACGGGCGAGGGCGGGTACCCGGACGCGCTGATACCATACCAGGACCATGTCATCACGCAGATAGCGACGGGTTTGTTCGGCGTGAAGGAGCAGACCATCCAGCGCTCCCGCATACTCGAGTTCAAGTACGCCCAGGGTGCGAAGCCAGGCCTCGGGGGGCACCTGCTCGGCGACAAGAACACCCCGGAAGTCGCCCGGATGAGGGAGGCCGTGCCTTACACCAGCCTCTTCTCCCCGTTCCCGTTCCACAGCGTCTACTCCGTCGAGGACCACAAGAAGCACCTCGACTGGGCGGTCGCCATCAACCCGAAGGCCCTCCTGTCGGTCAAGGTCTCGACCCCCAACGATGTGGAGATGGTCAGCGTCGGGAGCTACTACGCGGGCGCTCACATCGTGCACCTGGACGGAGGCTACGGGGGCACGGGCGCCGCACCAGAGATCGCCAAGAAGAACATCGCTATGCCGATAGAGTACGCGATCCCCAAGGTGCACAGGTTCCTCATCAACGAGGGCATCAGGGACCAGGTCACGCTCATCGCCAGCGGGGGGCTCAGGACCGCGATGGATGTCGCGAAGGCCATAGCCCTCGGCGCGGACGGCGCGGTCATAGGCACCGCGGACCTGGTGGCGCTCGGATGCGTCAGGTGCGCCAACTGCGAGAGCGGCAGGGGCTGCCCGCGCGGGATAGCCACGACGGACCCGGAGCTCCAGGCCATCACCGACTCGGGCTGGGGGGCGAGCCGGATATACAACATGTACTCCTCTTGGCGGCTCCAGTGGTGCGAGCTGCTCCACAGGCTCGGCATGACCGACATATCGGAACTCAGGGGCAGGTTCGACCTGCTCAGCCACGGGGACAACCCCGCGAGGGAGGTGGGCAAGTGAGCCAGAACGCTCAAGATGTCGTGCGCTCGCGGTCGTGGATGGCCGGCTGCGCCCCCGAGGGCTCGAGGATGATGGAGGCTGAGGGAGGCTGCGGAGTCGTCGGCCTGGCCAGCTCCGTGCCGATCGTTGGCAAGCACATATTCAAACCGCTCATACAGATGCACAACAGGGGCAACGGCAAGGGCGGTGGCATCGCCGCCGTGGGGTTGGACGCGGAGCAGCTGGGCGTCTCCGAGGAGGTCTTGAAGGACCACTACCTCGTCCAGGTCGCCTACCTCAAGCCGGGGACACGCGCCCCCCTGGAGCGCGAGTTCATCACGCCCTGCTACGAGGTCGACACGAAGTACAAGGTCGAGACGAGCAAGGACCAGAAGTTCCTGAAGACACTCGAGGTGAAGCCGCCGGAGGTCTGGAGGTACTTCTGCAGGGTCAAGGACGATGTCCTGGAAGCGTTCATCAAGTCATCGGGCCTGGAGAAGCTCGAGAGGCGGAGGGCTGAGGACGAGTTCGTCTACCAGAACAGCTTCAGGACGAACCACAAGTACTACGCGTCCTCGGGGATGTCGGCGTTCGTGATGTCCCACGGGCGCAACATGCTCGTGCTCAAGATCGTCGGGTACGCGGAGGACGTCATCACGTACTACGGCATGGAGGACTTCAAGGCGCACATATGGATCGGGCACCAGCGGTACCCAACGAAGGGCCGCGTGTGGCACCCGGGCGGCGCGCACCCCTTCATCGGCCTCGACGAGGCCCTCGTGCACAACGGGGACTTCGCGAACTACCACACCGTCTCGGAGTACCTCGCGCAGAGGAACATCGTGCCCCTGTTCCTCACGGACACGGAGGTCTCGGTGCTCCTGTTCGACGTCCTGAACAGGACCTATGGCTACCCGCTCGAGCACATAATCGAGGCGCTCGCGCCCACGACCGAGAGGGACTTCGCGCTCCTCCCGGAGGAGAAGCAGAAGGTCTACAAGGCCCTCCAGAGGACGCACATACACGGCTCCCCGGACGGTCCGTGGCTGTTCATCATAGGGAGGAACTCGTTCTACGATGGCAGGCTCCAGCTGATGGGCATCACCGACACGTCCATGCTGAGGCCACAGGTGTTCGCCCTCGTCGACGGCGATGTCCAGATTGGCCTCATCGCCTCCGAGAAGCAGGCGATCGACTCCGCGCTGCAGAGCATCTCGAAGGAGTTCCCGTCCGTGCCCAGGTATGCAGACAGGTACTGGAACGCGAGGGGCGGGAGCCACACCGACGGCGGCGCGTTCGTGTTCTCCCTGCACCGACAGCCAGAGGCCCCGGACTCGCTCAGGCTGATTTGCACGAACAAGTTCGGCTCGATGGTCACCGTGCAGCACACGGGCTGGGACAGGGCTGCCGACCTCGAGTTGACCAAGCGCCTCCCCAAGTCCCCCAAAGCCGGAATGCTCGGAAAGGAGTTCGCGTCGCGCAGGGAACCAATCCCGGAGTTCAAGCTGTTCGCGCGCAGGCTCCCGGAGCTGAAGGTCTCGGAGCTCAGCGCGCTCTTCGCCCAGATGGCCCAACTGGCCTCCGCGAGCGACCTCGCGGCCGAGGAATACCTCGTGATACTCACACTGATGATAGACCAGAGGTACAAGACCGGCCGGTTCAGGAGGAGCAGGATAGTCGAGAAGGCCAACGACGCCATCGAGACCATCCTCAGGTCGCTCCCGAGGATAGAGTCGGACTCCAAGTCGAGCTACACGCTCGTGGACCTGGAGAGCAAGGACAAGCTCAGGCCGCCCACGTCCCCGTATGGAAAGCTCGCGATAGACTGCGAGGGTTTCCCGATGGAGGGAGAGGGCGGCGTCTCGTTCGTGATCAAGGCCGCGAGGGAGCTGGGCTGGAACAATGTCATCGTGTTCGGCGCCCATGGCCAGCGGTTCTTCGGCTGCGGCCTCGGGCCGAAGTCGAAGGGCTTCAAGATCGACGTCTACGGCAGCTCAGGGGACTATCTCGCGTCGGGCCTGGACGGGGCCGAGGTCGTCGTCCACGCCAACGGCCAGGACCAGCTCGGCCAGATTCTCAGCTCAGGCAGACTCGTGGTCCACGGCGACGTGGGGCAGACGTTCCTCTACGGCGCCAAGGGCGGCGAGGCGTTCGTGCTCGGGAACGCCGCCGGACGCCCGCTCATCAACGCCGTCGGCAAGCCCAGGGTGGTCATCAACGGGACGTGCCTCGACTACCTCGCGGAGTCGTTCATGGCGGGCAACCCCCTGTACGGCGGCCGCTTCGTCGTGCTGAACGGCGTCGCGTTCGACGGGAACGGTGACCTCACCGAGCTCCCCGAGCCTTATCCGGGCGGGAACCTGTTCTCGCTAGCGTCGGGCGGCGCGATCTACGTCCGCGACCCGAGGCGGCTCGTGGGCGAGGAGCAGCTCAACGGCGGCAGGATAACGAGGCTGATGCCCAAGGACTGGGAGCTCATACTGCCGTACTTGAGGGAGAACGAGCGCCTGTTCAACATCCCGGTGGAGGACTTCCTTCTCAAGGTCGACGGCGTGAAGAAGCACCCGGAGGACGTGTACAGGAAGATAGAGGCGATGCCGCGCATCACCTTGGCTGGAAAGACCCAGGTCCAGGACCTGGGCGAGTGAGTTCGGAAGGACATCGAGGCCCGGGATGCCCGGCGGGCGCGCCACGCACCCGATGAGTCCGGAAATAAGTTGATATACTGCCCCGCGCTTCGTCTCGTGTACGAAAAGTATGAGAAGTGTGATTTGAATGCGCCCTCACGAGATGGAGGTATACGGTACTGTCAAGGTAGGCGAGCGTGGCCAGGTCGTCATTCCCGTCGGCGCGAGGAGCAAGCTCGGCATCAAGGCGGGCGACTCCCTTCTCGTCATCAGCACTCCGCACAATGACGGCCTCGCGATGATCAAGGCCGAGATCGTCAGGGAGATGATAGGGAAGATGAACCTTGGTCTTTCCCAGATAGAGGGCGAAGGAACCCGCAAGCCCTCCAAGAAGAAGAGGCGCTGATGGCGAGCGCTAGACTCTGAGTTCATATCCGAATCACGATGGTGAGATGATGGCTGGCAAGATCATAGAAGTCGAGAACCTCGAGCACTCGTTCGGGGACTTCAAGGCGGTCGACAACATCTCCTTCTCGGTCGAGGAAGGCGAGATATTCTCGTTCCTCGGGCCTAACGGCGCGGGCAAGAGCACGACCATAAACGTACTGACGACCCAACTCGCCTGTCAGAAGGGCTCTGCCAAGGTCTGTGGGTTAGACGTCCGCACGAGACCGCACGACGTGAAGAAATCCATAGGCATCGTGTTCCAGGACGAGGTCCTGGACCGAGACCTGACCGTCAGAGAGACGCTGGAGTTCCACGGCCGCATCTACTCGATGCCGCGCGACCAGCGGCTCGCGAGGGAGAAGGAGCTCATAGAGCTCGTGGAGCTCGAGGAGAAGGTGAACGAGAGGACGAAGAACCTGAGCGGCGGCATGAAGCGGCGGCTCGAGATCGCCCGCGGGTTGATGACCCGCCCCAGGGTCCTGTTCCTCGACGAGCCCACGATAGGCCTGGACCCGCAGACGAGGCTCCGCATCTGGGACTACATAAAGGGTATCAACGAGGAAGGCACCACGATCTTCCTCACGACCCACTACATGGACGAGGCGGACAGGCTCAGCGACAGGGTCGAGATAATCGACCACGGGAAGATAATCGCGTCCGGCACTTCCGAATCACTGAAGAACACTCTCGGCGAGGACATGATGTACCTCGAGACCGTGGACGACGAGAAAGCCGCGGCGGCCGCCAAGAGTGTCTCGGAGGTCTCCGAGGTCAAGCGCGTGTCCAGCGGCCTGGAGCTCATATTGAGCGCCGACGGGGCCAAGGTCATGCCGAAGGTCCTCCGCTCGATAGAGAAGGAGGGCATCGGGATCCTGAGCGTCAAGATGAAGAAGCCGTCCCTCGACGATGTGTTCGTGCATTACACTGGTCGCGAGATCAGGGACGGGCCGCCCGAGACCAGCATGCCCAAGCCGAGGAGGCACTGACCATGGGCAAGGAGTTCCTGACGATCTACTGGAGGGAGATGATCAGGTTCGTGAGGTTCAGGGGCCAGCTCTTCGCAGCCCTTGTGCAGCCCGCCCTTTGGCTCCTTCTGTTCGGCGTCGCGATGAGCAGCAACTTCGCGAGCGACACCATCGTGTTCCCGACGATCCCCGGGGTGGTGGACATAGATTACCTGACGTTCATGGCGGCCGGCGTGATGGCCATGACCGCCCTGTTCACGTGCCTCTTCGGCGGCATGGGCCTTCTGTTCGACAAGAACTGGGGCATCATGAAGGAGATGCTCGCTAGCCCGATGCGGTCCTACCACATCCAGCTCGGAGTCGGCCTCGGCGGCGTGACGAAGTCGTAGATACAGGTGGGGCTCATCATGGTCTTCGGGCTCCTCCTCGGCGTCGAGTTCTTCCCGGGCTTCTCCGGGGGCGAGACGCTGAAGGCCGTCCTTGGCATATTCGGGTTCGTGATCGTCTTCTCCGCGGGGTTCATATTCCTCTCGGCCGGGCTCGCGATGAGGCTCGAGAGCATGGAGAGCGTCCAGGCCATGATGACCCTCCTGACGATGCCCCTCATGTTCTCGAGCAACGCGCTCTACTCCACCAGCTCGTTCCCTCAGTGGCTCCAGGCCATATCCTCGGTGAACCCGCTGACATATTTCGTGGACGGGATCCGGTACTTCGCCATGGGAGGGGACTTCACGGCCTTGGGGACCCACTACGAGTACGCCGGAGGGGACATCCTCTTCGCGTTCGCGTACCTCTTGGCCTTCACGGGGCTGACCTTCGTGTTCGCGTGGCACTCCTTCAAGACCGCCAAGGTCAAGTGACCCCGGGCCGCGCGGCGAGGCGCCCAAGCCCCGAATCGAACGGTCCCTGACGAAGGTCTATTCCCGACGCGGCCTGTCGGAAAACGCACCCCTTACCATCGTAATGTCATCAACCTTAAATACGAACGTATGGATGCCTCGCCCCGAGGCATTCGGACAGAGCCGAAGACGCCCCCGTCCGCTTCATCGGAACGAGGGCGGGAAAGGGTGCTAAGATGTACGAGGTAGTCAAGGCGGAGAAGCTCACACCGGACGTTACGAGGATAGAACTCAAGGCCCCGCACATAGCCAAGAAGGCGAAGGCGGGACAGTTCGTCATGCTCACGGTGGACGAGCACGGCGAGAGGATACCGCTGACCATGGCAGATTTCTCAGCGGCGAAGGGGACGGTCACGATCGCCGCCCTGGAGATAGGGAAGACGACCAAGAAGCTCGGGACGCTCAAGACGGGCGACAAGCTGTTCAGCCTGGTCGGCCCGCTCGGGCTGCCGACGGAGCTGCACAAGGTCGGCACGGTCTGCTGCATAGGCGGCGGCATCGGCCTGGCGCTCATGTACCCGGTCGTCAGGGCGCTCAGGGAGGCGGGCAACAAGACCATATCCATCATAGGCGCGAAGAACGAGAAGCTCCTGATCTACGAGAACGAGATCAAGGCCGTGAGCGACGAGTTCTACGTGTGCACGGACGACGGCTCGAAGGGGCACCATGGCTTCGTGAGCGACATACTCAAGAAGCTCATTGCCGACAAGAGGGACGTCAAGATGGTCTACGCGGTCGGCCCCATCATCATGATGAAGGTCATATCGAACATAACCCAGCCACACGGCATCCACACGGTCGTGAGCTTGAACCCGATCATGGTCGACGGGACGGGCATGTGCGGCTCGTGCAGGGTCATAGTCGACGGCAAGACCAAGTTCGGCTGCGTCGACGGCCCCGAGTTCGACGGCCACAAGGTGGACTTCGACAACCTGATCGCGAGGAACAGGAGATACATGGCCGAGGAGCAGGTCTCGCTCAAGCGGTTCCAGGAGGGGGTGAAGTAGATGGCCGAGGAGCAGAAGAAGGCGCCGAAGAAGATCGTGCCGAAGAAGTACCCGATGCCGGAGCAGGACCCGAAGGTGCGCGTGCACAACTTCAACGAGGTCCCGATAGGGCAGGACGGCCAGACGGCCATACTCGAGGCCCAGAGGTGCCTCCAGTGCAAGCCCAGCCCGAACAGGAAGCTCTGCATGGACGGCTGCCCGGTCGAGATCAACATCCCGGGGTTCATCAAGCACGTCCAGGAGGGTGACTTCGCGGGCGCAATCAAGGTCATCAGGGAGAAGCAGAACCTCCCGGCGGTGTGTGGCAGGGTCTGTCCCTACGAGGCCCAGTGCGAGGGCAACTGCATAGTGGGCAAGAAGAACGAGCCCGTCGGCATAGGCAGGCTCGAGCGGTTCCTCGCTGACTGGGAGCGCAGGGAGCAGGCGCACGGGAAGATCGAGGTGCCCCCGCCGACCGGGAAGGAGGTCGCGGTCGTCGGCGCTGGCCCCGCGGGCCTCACGGTCGCGGGCGACCTAGCCAAGCTCGGCCACAAGGTCACCGTGTTCGAGGCGCTCCAGTACTGCGGCGGCGTGCTCGTCTACGGCATCCCCGAGTTCAGGCTCCCCAAGGAGATCGTCAACGCGGAGGTCGACTACATCCGCAGGTCGGGCGTCGAGATCAAGAACGACTATGTCATCGGCAAGGTCGCTACTGTCGACGAACTGATGGCCGAGTACGACGCGGTCTTCGTCGGCACGGGCGCTGGCCTGCCGAACTGGACCAACCTCCCGGGCGAGAACCTGAACGGCATCATGTCCGCGAACGAGTTCCTCACCAGGACCAACCTGATGAAGGCGTTCAAGTTCCCTGAGTACGACACGCCCATACGCGTGGGCGAGACGGTCGTGACCCTGGGCGGCGGCAACGTCGCCATGGACTGCGCGAGGACCTCGCTCAGGCTGGGCGCGAAGAAGTCCATCATCCTCTACAGGCGGTCCGACGCCGAGCTCCCCGCCAGGCGCGAGGAGATACACCACGCGAAGGAGGAGGGCGTCCACTTCGAGCTGCTGGCGGCCCCGGTCAGTTTCATCGGGGACGACTGCGGCAACGTGAAGCAGGTCGAGGCCATCAGGATGCAGCTGGGAGAGCCGGACGCGTCCGGGCGGAGGCGGCCGGTCAAGATCCCCGGGTCCGAGTTCAGGGTGGACTGCCAGACGGTGCTGGTCGCGATCGGGCAGAGCCCCAACCCGCTGGTCCCCATGACCACGGAGAACCTGAAGACGACCGAGGAGGGCACCATCGCGGTCGACGAGCACGGCCGGACATCCAAGAAGGGTGTGTTCGCCGGCGGCGACATCGCCTCCGGGGCGGCGACGGTCATCCTCGCCATGGGTGACGGCAAGCGCGCCGCGAAGGCGATGCACAGGTACATGACGGAGGACCCGTCGTGGCCATCGCCCGAGGTATTCGAGAAGCTCGCGGCCGAGAAGTGAGCGCCTCCGGACAGGCGCCAAACCCCTTCGACAACCTCTTATCGCATCTTATTCTTCAAAAGTTCACTAAGACCGACTATGGTCGTGTCATTTTCTCAGAAAAGTGATACGGTCCGGGCTCACTTCTGCTTCAGCGGGAGGGAGAAGTGGAACGTGCTCCCGGCCCCATCCCTGCTCTCGAACCACATGTCCCCACCGTGCTTCCTCACGATCTCCCGGCTCACGTACAGGCCTATGCCCACGCGCTCGTCCTCGCGCGCGAGCCCCTCGTCAGCGAGGAAGAACCGGTCGAAGACCTTCTTCTTGTCCTCGTCGGTGATGCCCTGACCAGTGTCCTTGACCCATATGTGGACCCTGCCGCCGAGGATGTCGGCGCCGATCGTGATCCTCCCGCCCTCGCCCGTGTACCTGATGGCGTTGTGGACCACGTTGAATATGACATCGTGCATCCGGAGCCTGTCCGCCTGGACGACCGGCAGCTCGTTCCCGAACATGACCGAGAGCGTGTGCCGCTTCCTGGCGACATCGCTCTCCAGCTCCTTCACGACCTCCCTGGCCAGCATGGCGAGGTTCACCGGCTCCAGGTCCAGCGTGAGCGTCCCGTCCTGGAGCCTGCTCATCTCGAGCATCTTCCCCACGAGGGCGTTTATCCGGTTGACGGAGCTGACCATCGCGTGCATCTTCTCCTTCAGCTTCGGGCTCGTCTCCCCGTACATGCCCTCGTTGGCCATCTCCAGATAACCCAGTATCGTCGTGAGCGGCGTCCTGAGCTCGTGCGAGATTGTGTTCACCAGGCTGTCCTTCGCCTTGTCGAGCTCCTTCATGTCCTCGAAGGCCTTGTGGACGGACTCGAAGTTCGCCCTCAGCTCCTCCCTCAGCCTCGCGTTCTCGAGCGCGATCGCGGCGTGAGCCGCGAACGGCTCCGCGATCTCCCACTCGGCCTCGGTGAACTTGTTGGACTTGTCCCGGTACAGGTCGAGGACCCCCTCGACCTCCCCGGCCTTGCTCTTGAGCGGGATGCACATCATCGTCTGCCGGACCTCCTCCTCCTCGATCCCCGGGATGTCCTCGACGCGTTGGTCGTCCATCGAGTCTGGCACGATCTCGACCTTCCCGGTCCGCGCCACTTCCCCGGCTAGGCCGGTGATGGGGCCGACGTCCGCCATGACCTCGTTCGCGTACGGCCCCGTGGCGTACACGGGCACGAGGAGGTTCCTCTCCCAGTCCACGAGGTACACGCTGATCTCGTGGAACGGGACCAGCATGTTGAGCCCCTCCGCGATCATCCTCAGGGTGTCGTTGAGGTCGACTGGCTCCTGGAGGCGCGCCGTCGTCTGCGCGAGGGTCTTGTAGAACCTGACGCTCTTGTTGAGCTGCTGGACTATCTCCGCGTTGGCCACAGCTATCGACGCCAGGGCGGCGAATATCTCCAGGTTGACCATGGTGGCCCCGGACGGTATCCTCCCGTCCCTCGGCCCGTCAGGCTGGAGGAAGCCGACGATCTTGCCGTTCTGGTCCTCCAGCACAAGGTAGAGGATGTCGAGCTCGTGCCACGAGTCCGGGGTCTCCCTCGCCAGGGTCGCCCTGTCGGGGTGGAGCAGGCCGTAGTACGCCTTCGGGTCGTCCCCCGGGACGGCCTTGTAGAACCTGGTGAACCTCCCGCGCCTGTCGCACCTGTCGATGTCCGCGTTGACTATGTCCGCGCTCTTGGCTAGCTTGTCGACCTTCTGACGCACATCGTCCGAGTATCCCTTCGAGGCCCTCAGGACGTACATCCCGCTCTCCCTGTCCAGGAGGAAGGCGTCGCATCCCTCGAAACCGAAGTCGTCCGTGACGATGTCTACGATCTTGCTGAGAAGACCACCGATGTCCCTGGTGCTCATCATCGATGCGGTGAACTCTAAGGCTTTGTCTAGACGGTCGCCCTGCACGCATCTCGCCATCATCTGATGTATATATCTGACTTTTGACATGGGATATCGGGCGTGATAATGACATACTGACCCCTCCCGGCGGAGGGCGCCATCCGGTACTGTTCGCTTGTGCGAGAATCGTGCAAAACCATATCTAGGGGGCGCGATATCCGAGCCCCAGATGACGACGATCGCTTTCGACCCGGACGCCTGCGACAGGAACCCCTACTGCCCCGTCACGAGGGCGTGCCCGACGGGCGCGATGTACATCGACAAGCGCACATTCTCCCCGGCGTTCGACGCCTCGAAGTGCACCGGTTGCGGCACCTGCCTCACGAGCTGCCCGCACGGCGCCGTCCGAGAGCTGTGATCATTTCCAAAAGAACCCGCAATAGCAGCGGCCGTCCTTGTCCACGTCGCCGCCCCTGGTGGGCTTGCACGGGCACTGGTACTCAGGGGTGTGGAGCATCCTGCACGGGCAGTAGAAGTCCCCGAAGCGTCTCTGTTTCCCCAGGAGCCCCTCGATGATCTCCTCCTTCACCTCCGAGAACCTGTAGCCCTTGAGTTCCGCGAAGTTCTCCGCCCTGTCGCGTATCTCCTTCTCGGTCCCGGCGTCGACCCTGTCCCCCGTCCATCCGTCGGCCCCGTGCCTCAGGGCCAGCCTCTGGCCGCATATGGGGCAGACGACCTTGTCTCCCTCGCGCCACCCCTCGATGAACCTGAACTTCGCCTGGCAGACGGGACAG